>DASSJS010000251.1:0-7744 GCA_035691085.1 Longimicrobium sp. | reverse complement strand
AGTCCCTGAGTGCTGAGTGCTGAGTGCTGAGTGCTGAGTGCTGAGTGCTGAGTGCTGAGTGCTGAGTGCTGAGTGCTGAGTGCTGAGTGCTGGTGGAGTTCCGAGGAAACGGGTGTGCAGTCTGAATGCAAGGCGGTGTGTCATCGGATGCCCGACGCACTCACGCACTAGCGCACTCACGCACCTATTGAGCGCACCTCGCACCTCGCACCTCGCACCTCGCACCTCGCACCTCGCACCTCGCACCTCGCACCTCGCACCTCGCACCTCGCACCCAGCCCTGAAAATCACCCCAGTCCCGATGCGGGTTCCATGAGCATCCGAGAAGACCTGAACATCGCCGGGCGGCTCACGCTGCGGATGTACGGTGCCGCCGATGGGCGCCTGGCCGAGGAGCGCGTGGCGCACAACGACATCACCCTCAAGGGGCGCGAGCTGGTGGCCCGCCTCTTCAACGCCGACCTGGCCGCCACCGACATCCCCCGCGTATCCCGCATCGTGGTGGGGAGCGACGACCACGCCTTCAACCCCGCCGACACCGGGCTGGGCAAGCGCGTGGGGAGCACGCGCATCACCTCCATCGCCGAGGAGACCATCACCGACGGCTCGGGAAAGCCCCGCAAGCTGCTGCGGCTGATCGGCGAGCTGGGAGAAAAGGACAGCAACGGCGAGCTGCGCGAGGCGGGGCTCTTCACCGAGAACGAAGAGCTGATGTACAACCGCGTCACCTTCAAGCCCATCAACAAGAGCACCGAGTTCAAGCTGACGCTGGTGTGGGAGATCACCTTCTGAACCGCCGCCCGCCCCCTTTCCGGGAGCGGGCGGCCCACGAGGCATCATGGCATTCAATTACGTGGACAAGAATCCCGGCGACCTGATCCGCTCGGCGGACTGGAACGACATGGGCCGCGAGGTCACGCGTCTGGGCGGCGACAAGGTGGACCTGGCCGGGAACCAGACCATCACCGGCCCCCTCACCATCAAGGCCGACCTGGGGGTGGGCACCCCCAACCTGGGCGCGCAGCTGCACATCTACCGCAAGCAGGAAGACGGGCGCGACGCCGCCACCCACGGCGCGCTGGTGATCGGCAACGACCTGGCCACCAGCGCCACCCTGCGCGTCGGCTACTCGCAGGCCTACTCGTGGCTGCAGGGGCAGGGGCAGCAGAACCTGGCGCTCAACCCCCGCGGCGGTGACGTGGGCGTGGGCACCGACGCGCCGCGCAGCCGCCTGTCGGTGGCCGGCGCGCTGGCCGTGGGCGCGGCTTACGCCTCGGGGAGCGCGGCGCCCGCCAACTCGCTGATCGTGGAGGGGAACCTGGGCATCGGCACGCCCACGCCCCAGGCCCGGCTGCACGTGGAGGGGAACGCCTGGGTGAACGGCACGCTGGGCGTGACCGGCGCCCTCAACTTCGGGCAGACCGTACGGCAGATGGTGAACCTGTGGGGCACCTCCTACGGAATCGGGGTGCAGACCAGCACCACCTATTTCCGCAGCGACGGGAGCTTCGCCTTCTACCGCGGCGGCATCCACGCCGACGCGCAGCTCACCCCCGGCACCGGCGGCACCGCGCTGCTCAGCATCCTGAACAGCGGCTCAGTGGGGATCGGCACCGTCACCCCCCAGGCCCGGCTGCACGTGGCCGCGGGCGACCTGCGCATCGACGGCGGCCAGGAGATTTTCTTCGCCGACACCGGGCAGATCCGCTCCCTCGACAACACCCACCGCATCCTCTTCCGCCGCCCCGAGAACAAGCTGGAGCTGCGCGAGTACGGCGACATCGTCCTCTCCCCCGGCGCCACCGCGGGGAACGAGACGGCGAAGGTCTTCTTCCGCGCCGACGGCAACGTGGGCGTCGGCACCGCCGCCCCGGCCGCGCGGCTGCAGGTGGCGGGCGGCGCCATCATGCCCGCCGCGGGGACCGGCGAGGCGGCGGGGATCCTCTTCCCCCCCAACCCCGGCGGCGGGGGCGGCGACTCGGCGTGGATGCGCTACTACGCGCGCACCGGCGAGGCCACCACCCTGGAGCTGGGCACCGCGAACGACGCCGACGACCACATCGCGCTGATGCCCTCGGGAAGCGTGGGGATCCGCACCAACAACCCCGTGCGCACGCTGCACGTGGAGGGGAGCGAGGTGCACAGCGGCGGCACCGGCTCGGGGTTCTCGTTCGGGAACCGCGAGAGCGCCTTCGTGGACAACCCGGCCAACGGCGAGCGCTGGCTGTGGTACTCGTCGGGCGGCACGGCGCGGCTCTGGTCGGGCGGCGACAAGCTGACGGTGACGCCCGCGGGATTCCTGGGCCTCCCCGGCGTGGCCGCCGCCCGCACCGCGCTCGACACCGGGCGCGGGGTGATGAGCGGCTCGGCGAACGACTACATCAAGGCGCAGTTCACGCTCAGCGGCGGCGGGGTGGTGACCTGGGCCAACGGGCGGCTGAAGTGGACCAACCGCTTCATCGCCATCTCGGCCAACGCGGGGACCACCTTCTCCAGCGGCTACGTGGACATCAACCAGCCCACCACCGACATCCCCGCCGCCAACGTGCACAACAACGTGGCGCGCTCGGCCACCGCCGACGGGGTGCAGCTGAACGGGTGGGAGGCGCTGTACGCGGTGCACAACCCCGGCGGCGGCCCCGGCGAGGTCACCTACCGGATCGTGGTGTACACCGCCGCGTTCAACGCCCCCAGCAACTGGATCCTGGTGGGGGTGGTGAACGCCGACTTCAACTACGTGAAGCTGGGCACCGGCGAGATCGCGGGGCGCGCCATCACCCCCGCGGCGGGGAACACCGACGGCGTGGGGATCATGTGGCCGCGCGACGCGTTCGGCGGCGCGGGCGACGCGGCGTGGATGCGCTGGTACACGCGCGGCGGCGAGGCCACCACGCTCGAGATCGGCACGTCCAACGACGGCGACGACCACATCGCGCTGATGCCCGCGGGGCACGTGGGTGTCGGGGTCAACGCCCCCGCCAAGCGGTTCACCGTCCGCCAGCCGAGCGGCGGCAACGGCTTCCGGCTGGAGTACGGCAGCGACGCGCTGAACATCCACTGGGAGGAGGGGAACCACAACGTGGTGTTCTACCGCGACAACGGGATCGGCCAGTGGATGGACATCAACGGGAACTGGAACCGCAACTCCGACCTGTCGCTGAAGGCCGGCGTGGAGCCGATGGAGGGCGCGCTGGAGAGCGTGATGCGCCTGCGCCCGGTGCGCTTCAACTGGAAGCACAACGGCGAGGCGGACGTGGGGCTGATCGCGCAGGAGGTGGAGGAGGTGTTCCCGCAGCTGGTGAGCCGGCTCGACAACGGAACGTGCGGGGTGGCCTACGACGCGTTCGGCGTGGTGGCGATCGCCGCGGTGAAGGAGCTGGTGCAGGTGGTGGCCGAACAGAAGCGGCGGATCGACGAGCTGTCGCGCCGCGTGAACCCGGGGGTTGCGAATGCGTGAGGCGATGGAAGCGCGGCTGGCCGCGCTGCGCGGGGAGCGGGAGCGGGGCGAACAGATGCTGGCCGAGCTGCAGGCGCGGCAGGCGGCGTTGCGTGACACCCTGCTCCGGATCAGCGGCGCCATCCAGGTGCTGGAGGAGCAGCTGAACGAGGGCGCGGCGCCGGCGCCGGACGCCGGCGCGCTGCACGCGCCGGAGCCGTGATCCAGGCGCTGGTGGACGCGGCCGTCACCCGGCTGCGCGAGCAGCTGGGCGACGCCCTGGGCGCGGCGGACCGGGTGGTTGCCGGCCCCGCCGCCGCCCCGGGCGCGGGGGCGCTTCCGCTGGTGGTCCTTGCCGCCGGGCACCTGGAGGTGCTCCCCCCGCACGACGAGGGGCTGGAGGGCGGCGCGCGCCCCCGCGAGGTGCGCCAGCAGGTGCCCGCCACCCCCGCCGCGCCGGGGCCGCACCCGCTGGACCACGCGCCACTGGAGGGGAGCGCGCGCGGGCGGCTGGTCCTTGCGCCGGAAACGGTGGCCGAGCGCCGCGAGCCGCTCTTCGCCGGGGCCGACTTCACGGTGGACGAGCCGGACGCCACCGTGACGTTCAGCGTGGACCTGGCGGCCAGGGCGGCGGCGCACGCGGCGCGGGTGGCCGACCAGGTGCAGGCGCGGGTGGGGCACGCGTTCAACCTCGACTCGCCCAAGCAGCTCTCCGGCGCGCTCTTCGACGACCTGAAGCTGCCGCCGCAGGGGCCGCTGAACGCGCAGGGGTACTATTCGACGGATCGCACGGTGCTGGAGAAGCTGCGCGACGCCGACCCGGTGGTGCCGCTGGTGATCGCCTACCGCGACCTGGGGGCGGGCACGGGGTTCGAGGTGTGGCTCGACTACGCCTACGCCGGCCTGTTCACCGAGCGCGAGTTCCGCCAGTTCCTGTGGGTGGATGCGTACGATGCCGCCCCGGGCGGCGCCGAGCGGTGGGGCTCGCTGGCCGCCGCGGTGCTGCTGACCTATTCCGACGAGCTGCTGGCGGCCCGGACGGAGTACCCGTCGCGGAAGTCGGTGTCGGCGCTGCACCAGCTCACGCGGCTGGAGCTGGTGGACGGCGAGCCCGCGCCGTTCGACGCGGGAACGCGGCTGCGGCTGGGCTTTCGCGTGACCGGAAAGCTGACGCTCGTTCGCCAGCCGCCGCAGAGCGCCGCCATCATCCGCCGCATCGTCTCCCCCGGCCTCTACACCCCCGACGGCGTGGCCGTGGAGCCGGACCTGGGCTGACAACCATCGGGAGATGAAAATCGAAGCGGCAGAGCGAATCATCTCGCCCTGCCGCTTCGGTTGTCTATTCGTGCACTGTCCCACAAACCTCCGCGTGCTCCGATTCAGCTGATTTCAACGCAGAGGGAGCAGAGGGAGCAGAGGATGCTTCGGCATGCACGCAGTTCCTCTGCTTCCTCTGCTCCCTCTGCTCCCTCTGCGTTGATTCCGCTTTTCTCGGGAAAAGCCCGGCTCAATCCTCGCCGCGGAGGACGCGCAGGAAGGCCTCGCCGAACTTCTCCATCTTCGCGGGACCCACGCCCGAGACGGCCAGCATGTCGCGCTCGCTCTTCGGCTGGGCGCGGACGAGTTCGATCAGCGTGCGGTCGGCGAACACGCAGTAGGCGGGCTGGTTCAGCTCGCGGGCGAGCTGGTTGCGCAGCTGCTTCAACCGGCCGTACAGCGCCGCCTCTTCCGGCGTGGGATCGTCCAGCACCGGCTTCGCGGCGCGCGGCGCGGCGGAGCGCGGCTGGACCTCGGGCGGCAGGGTGGCGCCCTCGGCGTGGCCGCGCAGCAGGTTCATCAGCGGCGCGCCGTACTGGTCCAGGAGCTTGGGGGTGACGCCGCGCACCTCCAGCAGCGCCTCGGGGGTAGCCGGCTGGGCCTGCGCGATGTTCCCCAGCACGTCGTCAGGGAAAACCATGAAGGGCGGCACGTCGTGCCGGCGCGCCAGCTCGCGGCGGAGGACCTTCAGCTGGTCGCGCAGCAGGTCGGGGCCGGAGCGCACGGACAGCTCGCCGTCGGTCGCCAGGTCGAACCCCTCGCGGCGCGCGGCGCGGCGGTCGCGGCGGAAGTCGGTGGGGAGCCGGCCGCGGGGCTGGCGCTCGCGGCGGCCGGGCGGCGTGTCATCGAGCTTGATCCCGTGCTGGGCCGCCAGCCCCTCGCCCTCCTGCAGGCAGTTGTCGCAGGCGCCGCAGTGCTTCATCGCCGCGCTGTCGCCGAAGTACTGCAGCACGAACCCGCGCCGGCAATCCTTCGTATACGCGTAGATCTGCATCTTCTGCAGCTTCCACAGGTCGTTCTCGCGCTTCTTCTCCACCGTCTGCCAGTCCACCGGGAGGCGGTTGACGGGGGTCTTCCGGTCGAGCACCCACACCCCTTCCCCGCCCTGCTGCCACTCCAGGAAGCTCCCCTCCTGCAGCCGGTCCATCACCTCCACGGGAGATTCGCCGCCCGCCGCGCGCGCCAGCACCCGCCACTCGATCTCGGCGCCCTTGTAGACGCGCTCCCCGCCCCCCGCCTTCCACAGCGCGCGGAGGAAGTTCAGCTCCGTCTCGCGCCCCGCCATCTCGGCGCTGATGCGCTGCGGCGTGGCGAGGAGGCGGAGGCGCACCCCCTGGCCGCCCATGGTGGCGGCCTTGACCACCCCCGCCTGGTCCAGGATGCGCACGGCCGAGCCGATCGCCTTGTCGCTCTTGACGATCCCCTTCAGCTCCAGCGCGATCTGGTCGGCCGGGGTGGTGCACAGCCCGTCGGCGCCGGCGTCGCGGCGCAGCACCTTGAGCACCGCCTCCACCGCGTTGCGCGGGGGGTTGGCGATGTCGATGAAGAACTCGTGCGTGAAGCGGTCGTTGAAGGCGTGCAGGAGCACGCAGTCGGAGTTCCCCCCGTCACGCCCGGCGCGCCCGGCCTCCTGGTAATACGCCTCCAGGTTGCCGGGCATGTTGTAGTGCACCACGATGCGCACGTCGCTCTTGTCGATCCCCATCCCGAACGCGTTGGTGGCGACCACGACGGGCGTTTCGCCGCGCATGAAGCGCTCCTGGATGTTCTTGCGCTCGCGGTCCACCAGCCCCGCGTGGTAGCCCACCGACGGCACTCCGGACCCACGCAGCAGCGCCGTCAGCGCGTCCACGCTCTTGCGGGTGCTGGCGTAGACGATGGCCGAGCCCTCGCGGCCGCGCAGGAGCTTGAGGAGGATGCGGTCCTTCTCGCTCTCGTTCTTGGCCCGCATCACGTGCCAGTGCAGGTTGCGCCGGTCGAAGCCGGTCACCAGCACGCGGGGTTGATTGAGGCGGAGCTGGCGGATGATGTCGCGCCGCACCTCCTCCGTGGCCGTGGCCGTCAGCGCCGCGATCGGCGGGTTGCGCAGCAGGGAGCGGACGCGGCCCAGGCGCAGGTAGCTGGGGCGGAAGTCGTGCCCCCACTCCGACACGCAGTGCGCCTCGTCGACGGCCAGGAGCGAGACGTTCAGCGCCGCCAGCCGCTCCTGGAAGCTCTCCGAGTCGAAGCGCTCGGGGGCCACGTACACCAGCTTGTAGCGCCCCTCCTGGGCCGCCGTGAGCCGCGCGCTCATCTCGCCGGCGCCGAGCGACGAGTTGAGAAAGGTGGCGGGAAGCCCCACGGCCTCCAGGTTATCCACCTGGTCCTTCATCAGCGAGATGAGGGGGGATACGACCAGCGTGACCCCCGGCAGGATCATGGCGGGCACCTGGTAGCAGATGCTCTTGCCGCCGCCGGTGGGCATCACGGTGAGCGAGTCGCCGCCGGAAAGGACGTTGGCCACCGCCGTATCCTGCCCGGGCCGGAAATCCGGGTATCCCCAGTAGCGCCGCAGCACCTCGCGCGCGGCGTCGAGGGCGGCGGACGGTTCGGCGGATGCGAGTGCGGCTTCGCTCACGTGCGGTGAATCAGGGGATGAGGATGGAGTGCGTGCGCCCCGTACCCGCATCCACCCCGCGGGTTCGCCGTGGATAAACGGAGTGGACACCAGAACGTACGCGAATCTACGTGCTCTACGTACAATTTTCAAGACGTTGTGACGCGAACCGGCCATGTTCATGCGGAACGCGGAATGCACGCGATCGACGCGCCCGTTTTCCACGCAGAGCGCGCCCACGTTGGTGGCGCGCTCCGCATCCCGAACCTGCTGAGCCCCTGGAGCAACTTGTGTTTGAACTGGAGTTGAGGAGAGCCCTCACGCTTTGCGGCGCTCTGGCCATGCTGGCGGCCACCGGCGTTCGCGCGCAGGATACGGGCGCCCGCACGGCTGAA
>DASSJS010000250.1:0-2999 GCA_035691085.1 Longimicrobium sp. | reverse complement strand
GCACTCACGCACTCACGCACTCACGCACTCACGCACCTGTAGGCCGTTCCGCCCTTCAACTCTCCTTCGCCAACCTCACACTCACCGGCCGTCCCTTGATCGTCGCGTTGCGCATCGTGGAGAGGACGTGGTCGGCGTACTGCTGCGCGACCTCGACGATGGTGAACTGGTCGGCGATCTCGATGGCGCCGATCCCCTCGCCGGGGATGCGCGCCTCGCCGGCGATGGCGCCCACCACGTCGCCCGGGCGGATCCCGCGGCGGCGGCCCACGCCCAGGAACAGGCGCGTCATCGGCTCGCCGGTGCGGCTGCTGCGGCGCGGGCCCCCGCCGGGGCCGTCCTCGAAGCGGTCGCGGCGGCCGCGCGGGCCACGGCTGTCCTCGCGCGGGCCACGGTCGCGCGGCCCGCGGTCTTCCCACTGCGGGATGTCGATCTCGGCCTCGGGCTCTTCGCCGCGGGTGGCATCGGCCGCCAGCTTGGCGGCGGCGGCGGCGATGTCCACCGCGTCGAACTGCTCCATCAGCGGCTGCACCACCTCGCGGTAGCGCTCGAAGTCCTCCCCCTCCAGCGTTTCCACGATCGCCGAGCGCAGCAGCTCCACCCGCTTGGCGCGCAGGTCGGCGGCGGTGGGGACGCGCGCCCGCTCGATGGGCTGGCGCACCTCGCGCTCGATGCCGCGCAGCAAAAACTGCTCGCGCGGCTGGGCCAGCGTGATGGCCGTGCCCTCGCGCCCCGCGCGCCCCGTGCGCCCGATGCGGTGCACGTACACCTCGGGCGTTTGCGGAATGTCGTAGTTGATCACGTGGCTCACGTGCTCCACGTCGAGCCCGCGCGCCGCCACGTCGGTGGCGATGAGGAGGTCGGCGGTGCCGTCGCGGAACTTCTTCATCACCCGGTCGCGCTGCGCCTGGTTCAGCCCGCCGTGCAGCGCCTCGGGGCGGTAGCCGCGCACCTGCAGCGCCTCGGCCAGCTCGTCCACCTCCGTCCTGGTCCGGCAGAAGAGGATGGCGCTGGTGGGCGCCTCCAGATCCAGGATGCGGGTGAGCGCCTCGAGCTTGTACGGGCGCGGGACGACGTAGGCGACCTGCCGCACCAGCGGCGTCTCGAGCCGCTCCTGCCGCACGGTGATGCGCTGGGGGTCGCGCATGTGCCGCTCGGCCAACTCCTGGATGCGCGGCGGGAAGGTGGCCGAGAAGAGCGCGGTCTGCCGGCTGGCCGGGGTTTCCTCGAGGATGGCGTCGATGTCCTCGATGAACCCCATGTCCAGCATCTCGTCGGCCTCGTCGAGCACCACGTAGCGCACGCCCGACAGGTCGAGCGAGCGCCGGCGGATGTGGTCCAGGATGCGCCCCGGCGTGCCGACCACGACGTGGACGCCGCGGCGCAGCTCGCGCAGCTGCCGGTCGATGGCCTGGCCGCCGTAGACGGCGAGGACGCGCACGCCGCGGCGGCTGCCGTAGCGGTGCGTGGCCTCGGCCACCTGCACGGCCAGCTCGCGCGTGGGCGCCAGGATCAGCGCCTGCACGCCGCCGTCCGGGTCCATGCGCTGCACCAGCGGGAGCGCGAAGGCGGCGGTCTTCCCCGTTCCCGTGGCGGCGCGCCCCACCACGTCCTTCCCCTCGAGGAGGATGGGGATGGCCTCCACCTGGATCGGCGTGGGCTCTTCGTACCCCAGCTGTTCGAGGGCGGCGAGCAGCTCGGGGGCCAGCCCCAGGTCTGCGAACCCGGTGGGCTGCGTTTCGGCTTCCGTATGGTCGGACACGTGCGGCTCCGGCTTTGATTGAAGAAGCGATCGCTGGATCGCGTCGATTTCGGCTTGCAAGAGCGACAATGTGGCCGCTCGAGCGCCCGGGGACAATCAGGGCGGCGGAATGGATGCAACTTCGCCGGCACGGACGCTACGGCCCGCGCCGGATGCACCTCGCCGCAACGTCGTTCAGCGCCGGGTTGAAACCCGCCGCAGGAACTTCAGAAAGTCCGCCTTCGCGGACTGCGATTCCGGTGCCTCGACGCGGAACACAATCCGGTGCGCGAGGTGTCCCCCATCCCGCGGAGCGGGGAGGGGGCCGGGGGGAAGGGCCTACCGCGGCATTCGCCCCCATCTTCCCCATCCTCCCGAACTCGCCCGCTGTTCCCTGTCCCCTGTCCCCTGTTCCCTCAGAACCCGTACATCCCCACATCGGGCTCGCGCGCGTACGCCCGGAACGCCTCGTCGGGGCGCTCGTGCTCCTCGAGCTTGGCGCGCATGCGGCGGAACGACATGCGCAGCATGCGCTCGCGCAGCACGTCGTCGGGCGGCGCGGCGGGGAGCAGCCAGGTGGGATAGTACTTGTCGGTGGCGGGCTGCGCGGCGGCGTTGTCGATGCCGTCTGCCGGCGGGGCCACGCCCAGCCCCGAACGCACCAGCTCGTAGGCCAGCGGCGGGTCCAGCCCCTCCTCGCGCGCCACGTCGTACACCATCTCGGCCAGCTCGGGCGACATCCCGGCATCCTGTGCCTCGTCCACCACGTCCATGCGGCGCCGCAGCCGCTCGGCCTCGTCTTCGAGCGAGCCGTCGTCGTGGGTCAGCAGGCAGTCAGCGCTGCCGAAGTACGTGTCCTCGCCGCGCCGGCGCCGGCGCCGCTCGCGATAAGCTTCCAGCGCGTGCCCCGCGCGCTCCTCACGCTCCGCCATCGCCTGCTCGTCCTGGGTTTCGTCCGTGGTATCCAACACACCCTCCCGCACGTTGTCTCGCCGCGGCGCGGCCTGTGCCGCGCCGCTACACGCCAGACGGGGGACAGCGAGCAAGCGGCGGACCAGACCGGTAACGGGGGTGCGGAGGTACGGGGGGTACGGGGGGCATAGGCGTTAACTTAAGGGGTTAACGCTAATCATCCCAGCCAGTTGCGCCGTTCGTTCACGCGGGCGCTCAAGCAACCTCGTGCGCAGTTCCGTCCCGCGGCGCAGCAACTCGCTCGGCAAGCTGGGCAGAGAGACGACGGCGAGGAACGCATCACAGG
>DASSJS010000249.1:0-9849 GCA_035691085.1 Longimicrobium sp. | reverse complement strand
CGTCCCTGATCACCTCCAGCTCCTTCATGGGAAGCTCTTCGGACCTTTCTTCCCGCACCTGCCGTTCCGGTCTGCCTTGCATGTGAATCCCCCGCTCAGGGCGTTGCTGGCGTTGAACTGTGGACAGGAAGGTGTGTGCTCATTGCCTCCGCGTCAATGACCGTGAAGCAAAAAGGTTCACCCAAGTGCCCGGAGAGGCACCCCGGTGGGCCATGGCCGTCGCCCGGGGATCGCTCCTGTGGGGCCGCATTTGTACGAAGTAGCCGGAGCGAGCCGGGGGCGCCGGGGCAAAACGGGCGCGGAAACACGAAAGGGGCGCGATTTCTCGCGCCCCCGTGGCGTAACCGAGCGGGATCAGGCCAGGATGCCGGCCGCGTGGTACTGGTTGGCGGCTTCGATGAAGGCTTCGAAGAGCCGGCGGGTTCCCGCGTGGTGGTCGATCAGCATTTCGGGGTGCCACTGCACGCCCACCAGCCAGTGGTCGTCGCGCACCGCTTCCACCGCCTCCACCAGCCCGTCGGGCGCCCAGGCGGTGGCCGCCAGGCCGCTCCCCAGGTCGCACAGCCCCTGGTGGTGCATGGAGTTCACCGGCTGCTCGGTGGTGCCGAACGCCTCGTGCAGGCGCGAGCCCTCGGCCACGCGCACCGCGTGGGCCAGGTGGTCGCGCGCCCACCCCGCGCCGGGAAAGTAGTCGTGCTTGATGGAGCCGGTGTACAGCTCGCCGCAGTCCTGCACCAGGTTGCCGCCGGCGGCCACGTTGATCACCTGCATCCCGCGGCACACGCCCAGCACGGGCTTGCCGTCTTCCAGCGCCCACCGGGTGAACAGCAGCTCCACGGTGTCACGCGGGGGGTCGGTGCGGCCGCACAGGTCGTGGCGGTCGCAGCCGTAGCTGGCGGGGTCCATGTCCACGCCGCCGGGAAGGAACAGCCCGTCCAGCCGCTCGTAGATCCCGCGCAGCGTGTCGGTGTCGTCGTCCAACAGCGGCACCATCCAGGGGATGGCGCCCACCGCGGTGCACGCGTAGAAGTAGCGCTGGTTCATCACCCAGCTTTCCGGCAGGTCTTCCGGAATGCGGTCGATGGACTGGAGCGTCTGGGTGGTGATTCCGATGACCGGGCGCTGCTGCATCCTGAACCCTCTGTGCGATATACGAAAAACGGTCCCGTCTGCCGAGCAAGATCGGGACCGCGCAACAAGATACGAAAATCGTCCCACGTTTACAACGGCTCTGATACGATCCGGCGACGGTTCGGTTCCGCATCTCTGCCAGATCGCGGGCAGGACCGCGGAGAAGCGGTTGACGCTCGCCGGTCTGCCGTGCACCTTCCGTTCACCCCGCCCTCACCAGCACTGTGCTGCGCGAGATGCGATCATGATCCCTGAATACTGGCCGGACGAGCCTTCGGAAGCGTTCGGTGAGCTTCCGGAACTGCTGGAGCGCTATTTCAACGACTACGAGCGAGGCCACGCCACGTGGCCCGAAACACGTGGCGTGATCATCATGCGTCTGCTTGAGAAAGGTGGCTACGAGGCCGTCCGCTGGCTGCAGCTGAACGTGGGAGACGATGAGCTTCGCGAGTTCATCACCGGCCGTTCCGGGCGTGGAATGCATCCGAGGCGGCTGCGTTACTGGCAGGCGACCCTGGATCTGCCGGCGGAACTCGTGGACGCGTGGGTCGAGATTGCCATGCGGAACCCATGGTATCGGCGGACCCATTCAGGTGAGGTTCGATCGACGTAGAAGAACACGCGCCCGGCACCGATCCGGTGCCGGGCGCTCCTGTATCCACGTGAATCGATCAGGGGCGGATCCAGAGGCCGAGGGAGGCTTCGCCGGTGCGGAGGGTCTGGTGGCCGGGCGCCTCGTAGGCGGCGAACCCGGGGGCCAGGCGGTGGTTCAGGCTCTCGTTGTCGATGCGGCCGATGGTGTACGCGCTGCGCAGCTCCAGCCCCAGCCGCGGCGTGACCGCCTGGCGCAGGGTGAGGCCGCCCCGGGCGCTGGGGACGGTGTAGCTGCTCTGCCAGGGATCGGTGCTACACGGTCCCGGCTCGCAGTGCTGCAACCGGTCGATGCCGAAGCGCTGGACGGCGCCGCCCAGCGTCAGCTCCAGCTCGGGAAGGCCGTGGGGGAGCATGACGCCGCGGCCCACGCCCACGCCCACGCTGGTGATGCGCGCATCCCGCGTCGCCTCCTGGAGCTGCGCCAGTACCGTCCCGTTTTCCAGGATGGCGCGAGCGTCGTCCACGTAGCTCATGCGCGCGCTGCCGTGCGCCACGTCGGCGTACACCAGCCACGGGCCGGCCACGCGTGCGGCCACGCGCGCGCCCGCCATGGTGGCCCGGGGCACCCGCACGCTCTTGGCGAGGCGAAGCTGCTGGTCCTGCGTGCTGAACGACGCGGTGTGGTCGAACAGCGCGCTGTTCCACTGCTGGCCGCCCGTGAGCGTGACGGTCACGCGCGGCTGCTGCGCGGCGAGCGCGTGCGCGGACGCGAGCACGAGGAGCGCCGGTGCGGAGAGACGGAGTCGCATTGCCGTGAACCGGGGAGGATGGAGGGCGATAACCGGCCGCCAGCCGCGGCCGTGGGCGACCGGGATAGAACGATTCTGGCCGGCCCCATGTGACGGGAGGGCGAGTGCGATTCCGCGCGGCACACCGCAATTCACGAAGGCCCGGCAACCGTCCACCGGCTGCCGGGCCTGTTCGCGCCGACGGTTCGCCGCGACGTCAGCCGCCGGCGGCCGCCTCCTGCATACCGGCCGCGGGGAGCACGCCTTCCTCGGTCTCGGCGATCAGGTGGTCGACCACGGCATGCAGGCTCCCGGTCTGCTGGTAGACGGCGAGCTGCCGGTCGGCGCTGCTCCCCTCGTCCATGATGCGGAAGGCGTACTCGATGGCGCTGCGGCTCCCCAGCTCGTCCACCACGTCGTCGAGGAACCACTCCAGCATCTCGCGGATCAGGTCGCGCGCGGGGCACTCGGCCTTCTTCCCGAAGTCGATCAGCTTGCCGTCGAAGCCGTAGCGCACGGCGCGCCACTTGTTCTCCTCGATCAGGTCGTGCGCGTACACGCGGAAGGTCATGTTGTCGCGCCGCAGCTTCCACAGCTTGAGCACGATGGCCTGCAGCAGCGCGGCGACGCACACCGCCTCGTCCACGCGGGTGCACACGTCCAGGAAGCGGAACTCGAGCGTGGGGAACTTGTGGTGCGGGCGCACGTCCCAGTAGATCTTGCTCCCGTCGGGGATGCAGCCGGTTTCCACCAGCGTGCTCTGCAGCGACTCGAACTCGCGCCAGTCGCGCATCACCCGCGGCACGCCGGTGCGCGGGAAGTTGCGGAAGATCACGCTGCGGTAGCTCTTGAGCCCGGTGTTGCGCCCCATCCAGAAGGGCGAGCTGCTGCACAGGCAGAGCAGGTGGGGGAGGAAGTAGCGGGCCACGTTCATGGCGTCGATCATGAACTCGCGGTCCTCGATCCCCACGTGCACGTGCGTGCCGAAGATCAGGAGCTGCTGCGCCAGGTCCTGCATGTCCTGCTTCACGCCCAGGTAGCGCTCCAGCGGCGTGATCTCCTGCGTCATCCAGCTGCTGAAGGGGTGCGTGCCGGCGGCGACGACCTTCAGCCCCTTCCGCGCGGCCAGGTCCATCACCATCCCGCGCAGGCGCTTGAGCTCCTGGCTCAGCTCGGTGGGCGTCTGGCAGACGGGGCTCCCCACCTCCACGATGCTTTGGTGCAGCTCGGGCTTGATCTCGCCCAGGATCAGGTGGTCGTGGTCCAGGATCTCGGTGATGTACGAGCGGAGCTCGCGCGTTTCCGGGTCGATGATCTGGTACTCTTCCTCGATTCCGAGGGTGAGCGAAGGCGGCTTCATCATGGCGGGCGTTCTCTGGCTCGGGTCGCCGGCGGTTGCGGGACGTGCTTCAAACGAGGTGCGGTGCCGCAAATTGTTTACCGCGCGGCGGGCGGGCGAACAGGTGCGCGAGTGCGGGAGTGCGCGAGTGCGTTTCGCGGACGGGGCACCGGCGCGATCCACGGGTGACAGCTCCGACGCGGCGCCGCGGCCCCCTCCGGCCGGCTTAGGCCGTCCACCTCCCCCGTACCGGGAGAGGTTGGCGGACGCGGCGGCTCTTCTCTCCGGAGGAGATGCGGCGGACTCGGGCTGGCTGTTCCCTGTTCCCTGTTCCCTGTTCCTACCGCGGCTCCACCAGCATCGTGGCGACGGACGAGCCGCCGCCGGCGGTCACGTTCAGCAGCGGGTCGGTGGCGATGCGGGTGAGGGCGCCGTCCATCGTCTGCGAGTGGGTGATGAACGGGGCGATGTCCACCATCCGGTCGTAGATCTCCAGCCGTCCATCCACCCAGCTGGGGAAGGGCTCGGTGGGGAGCACGATGCGCTCCTGCGCCACGTACGGCGTCTCCAGCGCGTCCTTGATCGCCGCGCGCCACTGGTCGTCGCTCACCAGCCAGCCCAGGACGATGCCGCGGCCGCCGTAGTCGTCGTTGGGCTTCAGCACCAGCCGCTCGCGGTTCTGCTCGATCCAGGGGAGCAGGTCGACCTCCTGGCCGTGGAAGCGCGTCTTCCGCTCTTCCACGATGCGCGTCCAGGGGATGTGCGCCTCCACCGCCCGCCGTTCATCGGCCGAGAAGAGGTGCTCGTTGCGCTCGTCACCGAGGACGGCGAGCGAGGCCTTCTTGTACAGCACCTTGCAGCGGAAGGGGTTCACCATGCACACCGCCCCGTCGCGCACGGCGCGGACCACCGGGTTGTCCATCCCCATCCTCAGCACCAGCTCGTCGATCAGCACGCGCTTGTAGATGAGGGTGACGTGGAAGTCGCCCGCCATCAGCCTGCCGTCACGGTACTCCACCTCGCGCGGATCGGCGATCACGCACTCCAGCCCGTGCTGATGGAAGTAGTCGCGGAAGAAGACGAACTCGCTGTAGGTGGGCACCTCCTTCCAGTCCAGGATGCCGATGCGCGGCAGCTCGCGCCGGCCGCTCCACTCCTGGAACGCGCCCAGCAGCGCCTGCAGCACGCCGTGCCGCGCGGGGAGCGGGTGTACCACGTGGGTGCGCAGGAACTCGCGCATGGCCGGAGCCGCCAGGAACACCTCGCTGAGGTTGTCCATGTACCCCGGCCCGGCGGGTGTTTCGGCGTTGTACTCGGTAAAACGCAGCGACTCGTTCGCCGGATCGAAGAACGCGTCCAGCCGCGAGGTGGGCGAGGGCGACGCGAAGCCGGGGTCCTGCCCGATCAGCTCCACCTCCCAGTCCAGGAGGTGGAACTGCGCGAGCAGCGCCGGATCGGCCATGGCCGCCTCATGCGCGCGGCGGAAGGCGCCCATCACCGTCTCGATCTTTTGCCGCACCGTGCGGAACTGGTCCACCGAGAGGAAGCGCGGACGCAGCACCGAGCACAGCGGCCGCTCGCCGAAGTACATCCCCCGCATGCGATGCCCGGCCTCCATCCACGCAGCCGATTCCTCGGCGAGTGCCGAATCGTTCAGCAACCCGTGCCAGGTGTCGATCGCGTGCCGCAGCACTTCGTGGCTCAACTCTGCTCCTCCGCAGCGCGGCCGTGCCCCTCGACTCCCTCCGCCGCGGTGCTCTCGCCGCCGTCCGACGCCCGCTCACCCCGCGCTGGCTCGGAGTAGCCGCGCTGCACGGTGCCGTCCGCGGCGGATTGCGGCGCGGGGGCTTCGGCGGGCGGCTCCAGGTCGGCGGTGGGGGACTGGTCCACGTAACTGCCGGACGGCTGGGCGTGGATCGGCTCGGTGGACGCGGGCGCGCCGCCGGTGTGCCCGCCGGCCCCGCCGCCCTGCGTGGACGCGCCGCCGCCGTGCGATTCGGCGACGTCAGCGGGGGCGTTGAACGACATCTCCTGGATCTTCTGGTTCATCGCCGCCGTCGGCCCGCCGGACGACGTGGCCGCGTCGAGTTCCCGGGCCGCGCCGGAAACGGCCGGAGCGCGCCCTCCCGAGCCCGCCATCCCGCCGTTGTCCGCCGCCTCCGGCGACCGGCCGCCGCTGGAGCCGGCCTGTCCGGTTCCCGCAGCGGAGAGCGCCGAGCCGCCCGCGTCTCCGCCGCTCTCGCGGCTGCTGGAGAAGAGCGCGTCCCAGCGCATCTGCGTCACCTGGCGGCGCGGGTTCTTGGCCAGGTCAATGGCCATGTCGGCCATCGCGTTCACCACCCAGTCGAAGTAGTGGGGGGTGAGCGAGTACACGTCCATGTCGGGCGCGGGGTTCATGAAGTCGATGGCGTAGGGGACGCCGTCGCGGACGGCCCACTCCATCGAGTTCATGTCATAGCCCAGCGCGCGCACCAGCTTCAGCGAGTCGGCCACCACGCGGGCGCCCAGCTCGGGGGAAAGGTGATCGTGCTCCACGTGGTACTTCCGTTCCTTCGGATCGTACTTGATGGGCATCACCTTGTCCTGCCCGATGCAGATGCAGCGGATGAACTGGTCCCACTCGATGAACTCCTGCACGATCATCGTCAGCAGGCCCGACGTGTCGTAGTGGTAGATCAGCTCTTCCAGGCTGCGGCAGACGTACACGTCCTTCCACCCGCCGCCGTGCGCGTCCTTCAGGATGCACGGCATGCCGATGTAGTCGGCGATGCCCTGCCAGTCGAGCGGGTACTGCAGGTTGCGCAGGCTCTCGTCGTGCACGATGCCGGGGATGTACTCCTTGTTGGGGAGCACCATCGTCTTGGGATGGGCGATCCCCAGGCGCGTGGCCAGCGTGGCGCCGAAGAACTTGTCGTCGGCGGTCCACATGAAGGGGTTGTTGACGATGGTGGCGCCCTGCAGCGCGGCCTGCTTGAGGTAGGTGCGGTAGAACGGCACCTCGTGCGAGATGCGGTCGATGATCACCGCGTACTCGCAGGGCTCGTCCATGCGCGGCGCGCCGAGCTTGATGTACTCGGCGGTCACTCCCTGGTCGCGCCGGTTCACCTCTTCGATGAACGCGGGGGGGAAGCTCCACTCGCGGCCCACGATCAAGCCCACTTTCAGCGTCATCGGATCCTCACCAGAGTGCGAGAGTGCGAAGGTGCGAGAGTGCGAAAGCCGACCCGCCGTCCGCACTCGCCCGTATCCAATCTTCGGGTGCAGGCTGTTCCCTGTCCCCTGTTCCCTGCCGTTCTCAGTCGTGCCCGCCGATGTACAGGCGGATCATGTCGGTCCACCAGGGCCAGTCGTGCGCCCAGCCGTCCCACAGGCGCAGGGCGTTGCCCACGCCCTTCTCCCACAGCGCGCGGGAGAGGTAGCGGTTGTTCTCCACGAACGAATCATCCTTGCCGGTGGCCAGGATGATGTCCATCCGCCGCATGGCTTCCATCCGCTCGTGGACGTTGATGGTGCTGACGAAATGCGAGGGGTTCTGCGCGGCGATCGTGTCGTCGTAGTAGCCGTCGGTCTGCTCGCGGATGTCGTACAGGCCGCTCATCCCCAGCACGCGGTTGAACAGCCACGGGTTGCGCAGGCCGATGTTGACGGCGTGGTAGGCGCCGAAGCTGGCGCCCGCGGCGATCAGGAACGGGTTGCCGTTGCGCGTCTGGGTGAAGGGAAGCACCTCGCGCACCACGTAGTCCTCGTACTGCCCCTGCCGCACCGCGCGGTCGTGCGGATGCTTCCACTTGGCGTACCAGCTTTCCGCATCCACCGAATCCACGCAGAACACCTGCAGGTTGCCGTGGGCGATGTGGTCGCCCAGCGCGCCCATCATCCCGCGGTCTTCCCACTCGAAGTAGCGCCCCATGGACGTGGGGAACACCAGCAGGCGCGCGCCGGCGTGGCCAAACACGAGCATTTCCATGTCGCGGCCCAGCGACGGGCTGTGCCAGCGGTGGTACTCTCGGTTCACCGTCTGTCGATCTCCGGAAGGGATTGCGGTGGGCGGGGCTCATCGGCGGATGCGCACACGCCGGATGCAAGCCGCAGGCCCCGCCAACCTACGCGCGGGGCCTGCGGAATGGAAAGAGCGCGCCGACGCCGCGGGGCTCTCTCCCTGGCGTTCAGGCGTCCGACTGCGGGCCCTCACCCTGGCGTTCCCGGCGCGACTGCGTCGCATCCGGAAACGCCTGTCCCTCTCCCAAAACAGCCAAGGAGAGGGACCTGGGGCGCTTCGCGCCGGCAAGTTCATCACGCCCGAGCGTTCGCGCGGGCCTCATACCAATCAGGTGTTCCGTTGCTCCGGAGAGAACTTTACGCCGTCATCCTGACGGAGCCTAAGCGACTGAAGGATCTATACTTGGGGCCACGACACCCGGACAGGATGGCGGTCGATCCTTCCATCAACGGATCGAGCGGATCTGGTTATCAGGACTCAAACGAGATCCCGGGATAGATGCGCGCTTCGAACGTTCGGTTCCGAGCCCCGGCTATAGATCCTTCGGCCTGCAAATGCTTGTGTGGACTTGGGTTCGGTGTGGCCGGCCTCAGGATGACATCGTCAGGTTTTCATCGAAGCGGCAAGCGCTCAGGACCCGGCACGCAGCACCCAGCACCCAGCACCCAGCACCCAGCACCCAGCACTTCCCCTACTCCCTCACCACCGTCGCCTCGATCAGGCCGTGCGGCTCGCTGGTGGGGACGAACACCTCGTTGGCGTTTTCCATCCCGAAGCGCGCCAGGTCGAAGAGGAGGTAGTGACGGTTGGGAAGGGAAAGGCGGATCTCGCTCACCTCGGGGACCGCGTCGATGGCGGCGGTGCCCATGGCGAACAGCGTCTGCTGCACGGACTTCGAATCGTGGCCGGCGAAGGTCTCGAGCATTGCCGTGCGCACGGCCGCGAACGCCGCGTCGAAGTCGGCCGGCGCCGCGGAGTACGCCCAGCGCGCGGAGACCACGGTGGAGAAGATGCGGTCCCTGGTCTCGGGGAGGGTGGTGAAGCGGTCCTTGATGTATCCCTCGAACGAGGAGCGCGTGGTCTTGAGCACTTCGAGATCCTCGATCCCCGCCGAATAGCGCTCGCCGCCGCGGGTGGCGCTCACGTACGCCATCCGCCGCTCGGCCGAGCCGCGCACGAAGCTGTGGTCGTGCGGCGTGCCACCCACGGTGATGCGGTCCCACCCGTGCGCGGCGATGCGGACGCGGGCGCCGTCGGCGTGATGGGTGGCGCCCAGGAAGTGGCGCACCAGCGTGCGCCCGAACGCCTCGATGGGCGTGACCGGGTGCTCCTTGGCCATCGCGTACACCGTGTTGCGCATCGTATCCGTCGGCAGCACGGCGGCGTTGTCGCCCTCCAGGTGCACGGCCTGGTAGGCGCCCTCGAGCGCCACGTCCACGGTCAGCTCGGCAACGTGGTGGCGCGCGCCGTCGCGGACGACGCGGAACAGGCGCACGCGGCTCTTGCCGTAGTTGGTGGCGCCCAGCCTGGCAGGCATGATGGAGTCAGCTCCCTCGGTAGGTGGAGTAGCCGTACGGGCTCAGCAGCAGCGGCACGTGATAGTGCGTCTCCCCCTCGCGCGCGGTGAAGACGACGGACACCTCCGGGTAGAAGCCCTCGACCGCGGTGGCGGTGAAGTACGCGCCGGTGTCGAAGCTGAGACGGTAGGTGCCGGGCTCCAGCGGCTGGCCCTCGGGAAGCAGCCCGCGGACGCGGCCGTCGCTGTCGGTGAGGCCGCGGGCCACCGTCTGCATCTGCGCGGCGGCGTCGGCGCGCTCCAGCAGCACGGCGATGCCCATGGCCGGAAGGCCGCGGGCGGTGTCGAGCACGTGCGTGGTGATGGCGCTCATCGGGGTCGTCAGGGGGAGATGGGGAGTCGTTCCGCACCGGCGGCTGAACCCGCGGCAACAACTACGAGAAGCCTCGCAAACTGCGCGAGGCTCCAACAATCTGGACCT
>DASSJS010000248.1:0-3510 GCA_035691085.1 Longimicrobium sp. | reverse complement strand
CCTCGCGCTCGGCCTGCGCGGTGTTCTGCGCCACCACCTCGGTGCCGGGCGCGGCCGTGCCCGGAACGGGCGCCGCCTGGGCGGGCGCGGCGGCCAGGGCGAGCAGGATTGCGGCTGTAGCGATCATCGACTCTTGTCGTTTCGTGGTCCGGGGCCGCTGAAGGCCACCGGCTCGATCAACGTGGTTGCGAACAGCACCGTCACCAGCGTGAACAGCGTGGGCGCCTGGGGGAGCCCCGCGGCGGGGACGATCACCAGCCCGGCCGCCGCCACCAGCGCGAGCCTGGCCACCATCCCCACCCCGTGCGCGATCATCCGGTTTCCCGGGAGCGCGACCGCGAGGACCGCCAGCACCAGCAGCTGCCAGATCCCGCCCATCGCCGCGCCGGCGGCCACCCCGCGCCGCCCCTCGGGCGGCACCAGGGCGCTCCCCGCGGCCCACACCATCCCCGCCACCAGGAGCACCCCGGCAAGCGCCAGCAGCAGACGGCGCGGGTTCACGGGCGGTCCTCCTCCCGCCGGGCGCGCTCGCGGGGGCGGATCACCAGCTGCCGGTAGATCCACGCGGCACTGAGCCCGAAGCCCAGCATCACCCCCGCCAGCAGCAGCCAGGGACTGGTCCCCAGCCGCCCGTCGAGCCACCTTCCCGCGAAGGTGAACACCAGGATCCCCAGGCCGAACTGCAGCCCCACGCTGGCGTACTGCCCCGCATCGGGGATCGGCTGGCGGTTGGGCCGCCTCGGGTCGCTGGTCTGCGCCATCGCTATGCTTTTGCTGCCTCTCCCGGGTGTTGGCGCGCCCAATATACGAGCTTGTGAAATTTTTCGCAAGCGCGGATTCGCCGCGGAACGGCCGTTGCTTGACGCCCGTTTGGCGGGGCCTCTATCTTGCGGGTTCGCGGTGGCGGAAACACGCGGTGCGGCATGGATTTGCCGCCCACATTCGGCCAAGGTGGACGGCCGTTTCCACGCCACATCGTGCACGCGCTCCCCCGTAGCGACCTGATGCGACCCACACTCGCCGCCGTTGCCGCCATGGCCCTGATCGCCGCCGCCTGCCGCGCGCCGGCCGCCGCCCCCGCGCCGCTTCCGGCCGGCGACGCGGCGGGGAACGGCGGGCCGCTGGTCACCACGCTGCAGACCGACGCCGCGGCCGACAGCGTGCGCTTCACGCTGCAGGTGACCAACGCCACCCAGCAGCCGGTCACCCTCGGCTTCTCCAGCGGGCAGAGCTACGACTTCACCGTTTCCGACGGATCGTCGGTGGTGTGGCGGTGGTCGCAGGATATGATGTTCACCCAGGCGCTGCGCAGCGAAATGCTGGCGCCGGGGCAGACCCGGAGCTGGAGCGAAACGTGGCGCCCGGCCGCGTCGCTGCGCGGGCGCACGCTCACCGCCACCGCGCGGCTCACCTCCACCACCCACCCGGTGGAGCGCGCGCAGACCTTCCGCCTGCCGTGAAACGGCGCGGGCCGTCGCACGAATCGTTCCCCAGGTGAACCCAGGCACAGGAAGGGCGGAGCCTGCCGCGGCGCGGGCGTTTCCGTCGCTGGGCGACGTGCGCGCGGCTGCGCGGCGGCTGCACGGCATCGTGCGCCGCACGCCGCTGGAGCTCTCCGACGCGCTCACCGCGATTTCGGGCGCGCAGGTCCATCTCAAGCTGGAGGGGCTGCAGCGCACCGGCTCGTTCAAGGTGCGCGGCGCCTGCAACTTCGTCGCGCGGCTGGCGGAGGAGGATCGCCGGCGCGGGCTGGTGACGGCGAGCGCGGGGAACCACGGGGTGGGCGTTTCGCTGGCGTCGCGGCTGTTCGGCGCCCGGGCGATCGTGTACGTGCCCCGCGACACCCCCGAGGTGAAGCAGCGGCGGATCGCGCGGCACGGCGCGGAACTGCGCGTGGTGGACGGCGGGTACGACGATGCGCACGCCACCGCCGAGGCGTTCGCCGCCGAGAGCGGCGCCTGCTACGTGAACGCCTTCAGCGACCCCGTGGTGGTGGCCGGGCAGGGGACGGTGGGGCTGGAGATCTTCGAGGACCTCCCCGCCGTGCGCACCCTCGTGGTCCCCCTGGGCGGGGGCGGGGTGATCGGCGGGATCGGCACCGTGGCCCGCGCGCTGGGCGAGGGCGTCCGCGTCGTCGGGGTGCAGACGGAGGAGACCTCGGCGATGCACGCCTCGCTGGCGGCCGGGCGGCTGGTGTCGCCCCCGTACGGCCCCACGATCTGCGAGGGGCTGACGGGCGACACCGACCAGGCCGCGTTCGAGCTGGCGCGGCGCGTGGTGGACGAGGTGGTGCTGGTGCCGGAGGATTCGGTGCGGCGGGCCATCCGCTGGCTGTACGTGGAAGAGGGCGTGGTGGCCGAGGGATCGGCGGCGGTGGCCGCCGCGGCGCTGCTGGAGGGCGCCGTGGGCGGGCTGGCCGGCCCCGTGGCCGCCGTGCTCACGGGAAGCAACCTCGACGCGCATCGTTTGGCGCGGATTCTTGAAGAAAGCTGAATGGCCACCATCCTCCCGTACGAGGGGATCCACCCGCGCATCCACCCCACCGCGTTCGTCGCCCCGACGGCGGTGGTGATCGGCAACGTGACCATCGAGGAAGAGGCCAGCATCTGGTTCGGCGCGGTGATCCGCGGCGACGAGGTGGAGCACGAGATCCGGGTGGGCGCGCGCACCAGCATCCAGGACAACGTGGTGCTGCACGTCTCGAAACAGGGCCCCACGCTGATCGGCGCCGACGTGACCGTGGGGCACGCCGCGGTGCTGGAGAGCTGCGTGGTGGGGAGCGGCGCGCTGATCGGGATGAACGCGGTGGTGCTGCAGCGCGCCACCGTGGGCGACGCGGCGCTGGTGGCCGCGGGCGCGGTGGTGGGGTCGGGCGCGGATGTCCCGCCGCGGACGCTGGCGGCGGGGACGCCGGCACGGGTCAAGAAGGAGCTGGACGGCGAGTCGCTGCGCTGGGTCACCACCAGCGCGGCCCATTACGTGGAGCTATCGCGCAGCTACCTGCGGCAGGGGATCGGCCGCGTGGACGGCCCAACCGGGAACGATTGACTCATGGCGGACTTCACCCGCACCGACACCGACGCGGAGCCGCACGGCCCGCCCGCCCGGCCACCGGCCGGCGACCGCGCCCGCCATGCCGGCGGCCCCAACGCCTCCTCCGCGCAGACCGAGGACGACCCCGGCTCGATGGAGGCGCTGCTGCGCACCCTGACCTCGCTCTCCGGCCCCACCGGGGAGGAGGACGAGGTGCTGGATTGGGTGCGCCGCGCCTGGGAGCCGCTGGGCGAGGTGACCCAGTCGCCGGTGGGAAACCTCTTCCTCCACCTTCCCGGCCCCGGGAAGCGCGTCCTCCTGGCCGCGCACGCCGACGAGCTGTCGCTGATCGTGCGCTCCATCTCGCCCGACGGGTTCCTGCGCGTGCTCCCCGGCGAGCGCGACCAGTTCTCGGCGCCGTACTTCATCGGCAGCCCGGTGAAGGTGCTGGCCGATGGCGGGCCGCTCCCGGGCGTG
>DASSJS010000247.1:0-16679 GCA_035691085.1 Longimicrobium sp. | reverse complement strand
GGCCGCTCTTCCGCGCAACGCTGCTGCGGCTGGGCGAGGAAGAGCACGTGCTGCTCCTCTCCATGCACCACATCGTCAGCGACGGGTGGAGCATGGGCGTGCTCTTCCGCGAGCTCTCGGCGCTGTACGCGGCGTACCGCGAGGGGCGGGAGCCGCCGCTCGCCGAGCTGCCGGTGCAGTACGCCGACTACGCGGTGTGGCAGCGCGAGCAGCTGGAGGGCGAGGTGCTGGACCGGCAGCTGGCCTACTGGCGCGAGCGGCTGGCCGGCGCGCCCGCGCTGCTGGAGCTGCCGGCGGACCATCCGCGCCCGGCGGTGCAGACGTACCGGGGCGCGATGGTCCCGGTGGAGCTCTCCCCCGAGCTGCTGGAGCGGCTGCAGGCGCTGGGGCGCGGCGAGGGCGCGACGCTCTACATGACGCTGCTGGCCGCCTTCCAGGTGCTCCTCTCGAAGTACAGCGGGAGCGAGGACATCGTCGTCGGATCGCCGATCGCGGGGCGCACGCGCGGGGAGGTGGAGGAGCTGATCGGCTTCTTCGTCAACACGCTGGTGCTGCGCGCCGACCTCTCGGGAGATCCGAGCTTCCGCGAGGTGCTGCGGCAGGCGCGCGAGGCGACGCTCGGCGCGCACGAGCACCAGGAGCTTCCCTTCGAGAAGCTGGTGGCCGAGCTGCAGCCGGAGCGCAGCCTGAGCCATTCGCCGCTCTTCCAGGTGATGTTCACGCTGCAGAACGCCGGGGCCGGGGGCGGCGCTCTCGCGGGGCTGAAGACGAGCGGCGCCGGAGCGGCGATGGAGGTCGCCAGGTTCGATCTCTCCCTGGAGCTCGCGGCGACCCCGCAGGGCCTGCGGGGCGTGCTGAACTACAGCACCGACCTGTTCGAGCGTGGCACGATCGAGCGGATGCTGGGCCACCTGGAGCGGGTGCTGGAGCAGGTCGCCGCCAACGCGGACGTGCGGCTTTCGCGGCTGGAGCTGCTTGGCGGGGCGGAGCGCGCGCTGGTGCTGGGGACGTGGAACCACACGCAGCGCGAAGCCAACGACCCGCCGGCCCACGCGCTCTTCACCGAGTGGGCGCGCCGCGCTCCCGAGGCCGTCGCCCTCCTGGACGGCCGGGAGGCCGTGACCTATGGCGCGCTGGAGCGGCGCGCGGCGGCCCTCGCCCGGCACCTGCGCGGCCTGGGTGTTGGCCCAGAGACCCCGGTGGGCCTGTGCATGGAGCGGACGCCCGAGCTGCTGGTGGGCGTGCTCGGGATCTGGAAGGCAGGGGGCGCCTACGTCCCCCTCGATCCGAGCTACCCGGCGGAGCGGCTGGGATGGATCATCGCCGACGCGGGCCTCCGGGTGGTGGTCGCAACCGCGGACACGGCCGGGGTGCTGCCGGAGCACGGGGCCACCCTCGTGCGGGTGGACCAGCATTCGGAGTCGGTCGCGGAGGCGGAGGCGGCGCAGGAGGTGCCCGCGTCCGACGCGGGCCTGGCGTACGTCATCTACACCTCCGGGTCCACGGGGGCGCCCAAGGGAGTGCTGGTGCAGCACGGCTCGCTGGCCAACCTGCTGGCCGCCACGCGCGAGGCATTCGGCGTCCGCAAGGGCGACGTGATGCCGGCGCTGGCCTCGTACGCCTTCGACATCTGGCTCTTCGAGGCGCTGCTGCCGCTCACCTCCGGGGCCGCGGTGCGGCTGGTGGATCGCGAGCGGGTGCTGGACGCGCACACGCTGGTGGAGGAGATCGCGGACGCCACGCTCGTGCACGCCGTTCCCGCGCTGATGCGGCAGCTGGCCCAGGCGGAGCGCGAGGCGCCCCGGCTCACCCGGCTGCGGCGCGCCTTCGTGGGCGGCGACCGCGTCGCGGCCGACCTGCTGGCGGAGATGCGGGAGGCCCTTCCCGGCGCCGAGGCGCACGTCCTCTACGGCCCCACCGAGGGGACCATCCTGGCCTCCACGCACCCCGTGCCGGCGGACGGGATCATCTACGGGCACCCGATCGGCCGTCCGCTGGGGAACGTGCGCCTGTACGTCTGCGACGGGTTCGAGAGGCCGCAGCCGGCGGGGGTGCCGGGCGAGCTCCTGATCGGCGGGGCGGGGGTGGCGCGGGGATACCTGGGCCGCGCGGGGATGACCGCGGAGCGCTTCGTCCCCGATCCGTTCTCGGCGCAAGGCGGCGCGCGGCTGTACCGGACGGGCGACCGGGCGCGCTGGCGGGCGGACGGCACCATCGAGTACCTGGGGCGGCTCGACTTCCAGGTGAAGGTGCGCGGCTTCCGCATCGAGCTGGGCGAGGTCGAGGCGGTGCTGCGCCGGCACGAGAGCGTTGCCGAGTGCGTGGTGGTGGCGCGCGAGGACGTGCCGGGCGACCCGCGGCTGGTGGCGTACGTGGCCGGCGGCGCCGGGGCGGACGAGCTGCGGGAGCACGTGCGGGGGAGCCTGCCGGATTACATGGTCCCGTCCGCGTTCGTGGTGCTGGAGGCGCTGCCGCTGACGCCCAACGGGAAGCTGGACCGCAAGGCGCTGCCCGCGCCCGATCTCGCGTCGGCGGAGGAGAAGTACGTGGCGCCGCGGACGCCGGTGGAGGAGGTGCTGGCGGGGATCTGGGCCGAGGTGCTGCGCCTGGAGCGGGTAGGAGTGGAGGAAAGCTTCTTCGAGCTGGGCGGGCACTCGCTGCTGGCCACCCGGGTGGTGTCGCGGGTGAGCGCGGTGTTCGGCGTGGAGCTGCCGCTGCGCGCGCTCTTCGAGGGGCCCACCGTGGCGGAGCTGGCGAAGGCCGTGGAACACGAGCGGCGCAGGGAGGTGCCGGTGCTGCCCCCGGTGGTGCCGGTGCCGCGCGACGGCTCACCGCTGCCGCTCTCCTTCGCGCAGGAGCGGCTCTGGTTCATCGACCGGCTGGAGCCGGAAAGCGCCACCTACACCATCCCCGCCGCGCTCCGTTTGACGGGCGCGCTGGACGAGCGGGCGCTGGAGCGGAGCCTGGGCGAGATCGTCCGGCGTCACGAGTCGCTGCGCACCACCTTCGGCGAGGTGGACGGCGCGCCGGTGCAGGTGATCGCGCCCTTCGCCGGCTTCGCGCTCCCCATCGACGACCTGTCGGGGCTCTCCCCGGAGGCGCGCGAGACCGAGGTGCGGCGGCGCGCGCGGGACGACGCGGGGCGTCCGTTCAACCTCGCCGAGGGCCCGCTCGTCCGCGCCGCGCTGCTGCGGCTGGGCGACGAAGACCACGTGCTGCTGCTCTCCATGCACCACATCGTCAGCGACGGGTGGAGCAGCGGCATCCTCTTCCGCGAGCTCTCCGCACTGTACGCGGCCTGTCGCGAGGGGGGCGATTCGCCGCTGCCGGCGCTGCCGGTGCAGTACGCCGACTTTGCCGTGTGGCAGCGCGAGCAGCTGGCGGGTGACGTGCTCGACCGGCAGCTCGCGTACTGGCGGGAGCGCCTGGCGGGCGCGCCGGAGCTGCTGGAGCTGCCGGCGGACCATCCGCGTCCGGCGATGCAGTCGTACCGCGGCGCGACGGTTCCGGTGGAGCTCTCCCCGGAGCTGCTGGAGCGTATCCAGCGGCTGGGGCGGAGCGAGGGGGCCACGCTGTACATGGTGCTGCTGGGCGCCTTCCAGGTGCTGCTGTCGAAGTACAGCGGCAGCGACGACATCGTCGTCGGATCGCCGATCGCCGGGCGCACGCGGCACGAGGTGGAGGAGCTGATCGGCCTCTTCGTCAACACGCTGGTGCTGCGCGCCGACCTCTCGGGAGACCCGAGCTTCCGGGAGGCCCTGCGGCGGGTGCGCGAGGCCACGCTGGGCGCCTACGCGCACCAGGAGCTCCCCTTCGAGAAGCTGGTGGCCGAGCTGCAGCCCGAGCGCAGCCTGAGCCACTCGCCCCTGTTCCAGGTGCTGTTCACCCTGCAGAACGCCGGGGGCGGGGGAGGCGCTTTCCCGGGGCTGGGCGTGAGCGCGGCCGGTGCCGAGCTCGCGAGCGCCAAGTTCGACCTCTCCCTGACGCTCGCGGCGACCGCCCAAGGGCTGCGCGGCGGATTGAACTACAACACCGACCTCTTCGAGCGCGGCACGATCGAGCGGATGCTCGGCCACCTGGAGCGGGTGCTGGAGCAGGTCGCCACCGACGCGGACGTGCGGCTCTCGCAGGTGGAGCTGCTCGGCGACGCGGAGCGCGCGCTCGTTCTGGAGGCGTGGAACCGGACGGAGGCGGAGGTTCCGGCGGAGCGGTGCATCCACGAGCTGATCGAGGCGCAGGCGGCCAGAACGCCGGGGGCGGTGGCGCTGCGCTTCAGGGAACAGTCGCTCACCTACGCGGAGCTGAACGCGCGGGCGAACCGGCTGGCGCACCACCTGGCCGGGCTCGGCGCCGGGCCGGAGGCGCGCGTGGGCATCTGCGTGGATCGCTCGGCCGAGATGGTGGTGGCGATGCTGGCCGTGCTGAAGTCGGGCGCCGCGTACCTCCCGCTGGACCCGTCGTACCCGGCGGATCGCCTGGCGTACATGCTGGAGGATTCCGGCGCGCCGCTCCTGGTCACGCAGGCTTCGCTGCGCGGCCTGCTCCCCACCGACGGCGTGCGGATCGTCTCGCTGGACGGGGACGCGGCCACGGTCGCCTCGCATCCCGCCGATGCGCCGCGGACCCCCGTCGACGCGGCGAACGCGGCGTACGTCATCTACACCTCCGGGTCCACGGGGAGGCCGAAGGGCGTGCAGGTGACGCACGGGAACGTGGTGAGCTTCTTCGCCGGGATGGACGAGCGGGTGGGCGGGCCGGCGGCGGGGACGTGGCTGGCAGTGACGCGCATCAGCTTCGACATCCATGTGCTGGAGCTGCTCTGGACGCTGGCGCGCGGCTTCCGCGTGATCGTGCAGCCGGAGCCGGACGGGGCATTGGACGGTGAGTCCATCGCCGAGCAGATCCGCCGCCACGCGGTCACGCACCTGCAGTGTACGCCCTCCCTCGCGGCGATGATGATCGCGGAGAGCGGGGTCGACGCGCTGTCCGGCCTCGAGCGCATCCTGCTGGGCGGCGAGGCGCTGTCGCCGGGCCTGGCGGCGCAGATCACGGCCGTGCTGCCGAACGGCCTGGTCAACATGTACGGCCCCACGGAGACCACCGTCTGGTCCGCCACCCACGCGGTCCAAGTTAGAGAGGGGCCGGTCCCCATCGGCCGCCCGATCGCGAACACGCGCGTGTACGTGCTGGACGCTGCGCTGCGCCCGCAGCCGGCGGGCGTCCCGGGCGAGCTGTTCATCGGCGGCCACGGCGTGACCCGGGGCTACCTGGGACGGCCCGATCTGACGGCCGAGCGCTTTTTGCCGGACGCCTTCTCGGGCGTGCCGGGCGCGCGGCTGTACCGCACGGGCGACCGCGCGCGCTGGACGGCGGAGGGCGTGCTGGAGTACCTGGGCCGTCTGGACGCGCAGGTGAAGGTGCGCGGCTTCCGCATCGAGCCGGGTGAGGTCGAGGCGGTGCTGCGCCGCCATCCGGACGTGGCGGAGTGCGCCGTCGTGGCGCACTCCGCCGGGGCGGGCGACACGCGCCTGGTGGCGTACGTGGTGGGCGCCGCGGAGGCCGACGCGCTGCGGGCGCACGCGGGCCGCACCCTGCCGGATTACATGGTGCCGAGCGCGTTCGTGCCGCTGGACGCGCTCCCCCTGACCCCCAACGGCAAGCTGGACCGGAAGGCGCTGCCGGCGCCGGAGGGGAGTTCGTACGCCACGCGCGAGTACGAGGCCCCGCGCACCGAGGCCGAGCGCAAGGTGGCCGCGGCGTGGGCCGAGGTGCTGGGGGTGGAGCGGGTGGGCGCGCACGACCGCTTCTTCGACCTGGGCGGCCACTCGCTGCTGCTGGTGCGGGTGCAGGCGCGCCTGCGCGATTCGTTCGGCCAGCCCGTGCCGATCACCCACCTTTTCCGCTATCTTACGGTGAGCGCCCTGGCCGCGGCACTGGACACCCCCGCGCCCGAGCCGGCCGCCGCCCCGGAGAGCGACACGCGGGTGCGCGACGGCCGGCACCGGCTGCGGGCGAGGGCGCGGGCCGGCGTGACGGGGCCGCGGGGTGACGGGGCCGCGGGGTGAGCAGGGGATTCCCTGTCACCCGTCCCCTGTTTCCCCTGTTCTCTTGTTCCCTGATTTTTCGCGACGACAAACAGGCTTCCGGGCGATAAATGAGCAAGACCAGCGAGCCCACCGGGCTGGAGATCGCCGTAGTGGGAATAGCGGGGCGCTTTCCCGGCGCGCCCGGCGTGGACGCCCTGTGGGCCAACCTGCGCGCCGGGGTGGAATCCATCCGCCGCTTCACCGACCAGGAGCTGGCCGCCGCCGGGGTCCCCGAGCCGCTGCGCGCCAACCCCGCGTACGTCCCCGCGCAGGGCGCGCTGGCGGAGGTGGACCGCTTCGACGCCGCCTTCTTCGGCTTCACCCCGCGCGAGGCGGAGGTCACCGATCCCCAGCAGCGCCTGTTCCTGGAGGTGGCGTGGGAGGCGCTGGAGCACGCCGGCTACGATTCCGCGCGCGCCCCCGGCCGCGTGGGCGTGTACGCGGGCACCGGGATGAGCACCTACTACCTGAACCTGCTCTCCCGCCCCGACGTGATGGCCGCGGCCGGCGAGATGGCCGTGCACATGGGGAACGACAAGGACTTCCTGGCCACCCGCGCGGCGTTCAAGATGGGGCTCGAAGGCCCCGCCGTGGTGGTGCAGACGGCGTGCAGCACCTCGCTGGTGGCGGTGCACCTGGCCTGCCAGGCGCTGCTTGGCGGCGACTGCGACATGGCCCTGGCCGGCGGCTCCGACGTCACCGCGCACCAGCACACCGGCTACCTCTGGCAGGAGGGGAACATCCGCTCGCCGGACGGGCACTGCCGGGCCTTCGACGCCCGGGCGCGGGGGGCGGTGCGCGGGAACGGGGTGGCCCTCGCCGTGCTCAAGCGGCTCGAGGACGCGCTGGCCGACGGCGACACCGTGCACGCGGTGATCCTGGCCTCGGCCATCAACAACGACGGCTCCGCCAAGATCGGCTTCACCGCGCCGCGGGTGGAGGGGCAGGCCGCCGCCATCCGCGCCGCGCACGCCGCCGCGAACGTGGACCCCGCCACCATCACCTACGTGGAGGCGCACGGCACCGGAACCGAGCTGGGCGACCCCATCGAGGTCGAGGCGCTCACCCGGGCCTTCCGCGCCGGGACCGACCGCACGGGCTACTGTGCCATCGGCTCGATCAAGACCAACATCGGCCACCTCGACGTGGCGGCGGGGATCGCGGGGTTCATCAAGGCCACGCTCGCGCTCCGCACGGGCGAGATCCCGCCCTCGCTGCACTTCACGCGGCCCAACCCGCAGATCGACTTCGCGTCCAGCCCCTTCTTCGTCAACACCACGCTGGCACGGTGGACGCCCCCCGCCGGGGTGCCGCGCCGCGCCGGGGTCTCGTCGTTCGGCATCGGCGGCACCAACGCGCACGTGGTGATGGAGGAGCCGCCCGCCGTTGCCCCCTCTCCCGCTCCGTCGCGGCCGCTGCAGCTGCTGGTCCTTTCCGCCCGGACCGAAACGGCGCTGGACGCGGCGGCGGGGCGGCTGGCCGCGCACCTGGAAGGGAACCCGGAGCAGGCGCTGGCCGACGTGGCGTGGACCCTTCAGCAGGGGCGGCGCGCGTTCGCCCACCGCCGCGCCATCGTGGCGCGCACCCACGCCGAGGCCGCGCGGGCGCTGGCCGACGAGGCGAAGGGCGTGGCCGGCCGGGCCGGGAGCGAGGCGCCCGCCGCCGTCTTCCTCTTTCCCGGCCAGGGCGCGCAGTACGCGGGGATGGCGCGCGGCCTGTACGAGGGCGAGCCCGTCTTCCGCGACGAGCTGGACCGCTGCGCCGAGCTCCTGCGCCCGCACCTGGGGCTGGACCTGCGCGAGGCGATCTTCTCGGACGACGGCGGCCGGCTGAAGCAGACGGCGCTGACCCAGCCCGCGCTCTTCGCCGTCGAGTACGCGGCCGCGAAGCAGTGGATGGCGTGGGGGATCGTGCCGGAGTCGATGATCGGCCACAGCGTGGGCGAGTACGTGGCCGCCTGCCTGGCCGGCGTCTTCTCGCTGGACGATGCGCTGGCCCTGGTGGCCGAGCGCGGGCGGCTGATGCAGTCGCTCCCGCCCGGCGCCATGCTCGCCATCCCCCTCTCCGCCGCCGAGGTGGAGCCGGCGCTGGGCGGATCGGTGTCCCTCGCGGCGGTCAACGCGCCGGGCCGCTGCGTGGCCTCGGGGCCGGGCGATGACATCGCGCGGCTGGAGGCCGAGCTGCTGGCGCGGGGGATCCAGGCGAAGCGCGTGGAGACGTCGCACGCGTTCCACTCGCCGATGATGGACCCCATCCTCGGCGCCTTCACCGCCCGCGTGGCCGGCACTGTCCGCAACGCGCCGGCGCTGCGCTGGGTGTCGAACCTCACGGGAACCTGGATCACGCCGGAGCAGGCGACGGATCCAGCCTACTGGGCGAGCCACCTGCGCCAGCCCGTCCGCTTCGCCGGCTGCGTGGCCACGCTGGCCGCCGAGGGGCGCGAGCGGGTGTTCATCGAGTGCGGGCCCGGGCGCACGCTGTCGTCGCTGGTCCGGCGGCAGGTGCCGGGGGCCGCCGCCATCCACTCCCTCCGCCACGCGGACGACCGGACGGACGACGTGGAGGTGCTGCTGGGCGCGCTGGGAAGCGCCTGGGCGGCGGGGGCCGAGGTCGACTGGCAAGCCGTGCACGGGGGCGAGGCGCGCCGCCGCGTTCCGCTCCCCACCTATCCCTTCGAGCGCAAGCGCTTCTGGATCGACCGCGCGCCGCGGGCCGGCTTCGTCGCCCCGGCCATGATCGCTTCGGCGGACGAGGCGGAGGCGGACGCGGTGATCAGCGACCCGCGGGAGGGATGGTCGGCCACGGAGCGGGCCGTGGGGCGCATCTGGGAGACGCTGTTCGGCGCGCCGCCGGGGCTGCACGACGATTTCTTCGCGGAGGGGGGCGACTCGGTGACGGCAACGCAGCTGGTGGCCCGCATCCGCGCGGAGCTGGGCGCCGACATCGGCGTGCGCGCCGTGTTCGACGCGCCCACGGTGGCCGGGCTGGCGGCGGTGGTGGACGCCCCGGCCGCGGATGACGGGCTGGATGCGCTGCTGGCCGGGGTGGAGGGCCTGAGCGACGACGAGATCGAGGCGCTGCTGGCGTCGGGGATGGGGGAGGGCGGCGATGACTGAGCTGGCCGATCGCCTGGCGAAGCTGACGCCCGCGCAGCGCAGGCTGCTGGAGCTGCGGCGCGCGGAGCAGTCCGGGGCCGCCCCCGCCGCGCCCCCCGCCGCCATTCCCGCGCGCGGAGTGGGGCCGGCGCCGCTCTCGTTCGCGCAGGAGCGGCTGTGGTTCCTCGACCGCATGGAGCCGGGGAACGCCTTCTACAACCTTCCCAATGCCGTGCGGCTGCGCGGCGCGCTGGACGAGGCGGCGCTCGAGCGGAGCCTGGGCGAGATCGTCCGGCGCCACGAGGCGCTGCGCACCACCTTCGCCGAGGTGGACGGCGCGCCGGTGCAGGTGATCGCGCCCTTCGGCGCCTTCGCCCTGCCGGTGGAGGAGCTGCCGGGGCTGGGCGAGGCCGACCGCGAGGCGGCGGTGAGGCGCCGCGCCACCGAGGAGGCGACGCGGCCCTTCGACCTCCTGGCGGGGCCGCTCTTCCGCGCGGCGCTGCTGCGGCTGGATGCCGAGGACCACGTGCTCCTCCTCTCGATGCACCACATCGTGGGCGACGGGTGGAGCACGGGGGTGCTCTTCCGGGAGCTGTGGGCGCTGTACGACGCGTACCGCGAGGGGCGTGATTCGCCGCTCGCCGAGCTGCCGTTGCAGTACGCCGACTACGCGGCGTGGCAGCGCGAGCAGCTGGAGGGCGAGGTGCTGGACCGGCAGCTGGCCTACTGGCGCGAGCAGCTGTCGGGCGCGCCCGCGCTGCTGGAGCTGCCGGCCGACCATCCCCGCCCGGCGGTGCAGACGTACCGGGGCGCCACGGTCTCCGTGGAGCTCTCCCCCGAGCTGCTGGAGCGGCTGCAGGCGCTGGCGCGCGGCGAGGGCGCCACGCTCTACATGGTGCTGCTGGGCGCCTTCCAGGTGCTCCTCTCGAAGTACAGCGGGAGCGACGACATCGTGGTGGGCACCCCGATCGCGGGGCGCACGAGGAAGGAGCTGGAGGAGCTGATCGGCCTCTTCGTCAACACGCTGGCGCTGCGGACCGGCCTTGCGGGAGACCCGAGCTTCCGCGAGGTGCTGCGGCGGGCGCGCGAGGTCACCCTCGGCGCGTACGCGCACCAGGAGGTCCCCTTCGAGAAGCTGGTGGCCGAGCTCCAGCCGGAGCGGACCCTGAGCCACTCGCCGCTCTTCCAGGTGATGTTCACGCTGCACAACGCCGGGGGGCCGGGTGGCGGCCTTCCGGGGCTGAAGGTGAGCGGAGTCGGGGCGGAGCACGTGAGCGTCCCGTTCGACCTTTCCCTGGAGCTCGCGGCGACGCCCCAGGGGCTGCGCGGCGGGCTGTACTACAGCACCGACCTCTTCGAGCGCGGCACGGCCGAGCGGATGCTGGGCCACCTGGCGCGGCTGCTGGAGCAGGTCGCCGCCGACGCGGACGTGCGGCTTTCGCGGCTGGCGCTGGCCGGTCCGGAGGAGCGTGCCCAGGTCGTGGTGGAGTGGAACCGCACCGCGCGGCCGTTCCCGCGGGAGGCCTGCATCCACCAGCTCTTCCAGTCGCAGGCGGAGCGCACGCCGGGCGCGGCGGCCCTGGTGTGGGGCGAGGCGGAGGTGACGTACCGGGAGCTGGACGCGCGCGCCAACCAGCTGGCGCACCACCTGGCCGGGCTGGGCGTGGGGCCGGAGAGCCGCGTGGGGCTGCGCCTGGAGCGGAGCGTGGAGAACGTGGTCGCCACCCTCGCCGTGCTCAAGGCCGGCGGCTGCTGCGTTCCCGTGGACACCAGCTACCCGGCCGAGCGGATGGAGCTCATGCTGGCCGACAGCGGCGTCCGCATCCTGCTGAGCGACGGCGAGCTCGCCGCCTCGGCCACGGAATCGGGCCTCCACGTCATCCGTCTCGACCAGGTGGCGGAGGCGCTCGCCGCCGGGCCGGATCACGCTCCGGCCGCGAACGCGTGGGCGGAGAACCTGGCCTACGTCTTCTACACCAGCGGGAGCACGGGGCGGCCCAAGGGCGTGATGATGGCCCACCGCGAGGTGGTGCAGTACGCGGCCTGCCTCCCCGATACGATGCCGCTCGGCCCCGGCGACCGCGTGGCGCAGGCGTCGAACGCGAGCTTCGACGCGGCGGTCTTCGAGATCTGGGGCGCGCTGCTGAACGGGGCCACGCTGGTGGGCATCGACCGCGACGTCCTCCTCTCCGCGCCGCTGCTGGGGCGTGCTTTGCGCGAGCGGGAGATCTCGCACCTCTACCAGACGGCGGCGCTCTTCAACCAGCACGTGCGGGAGCAGGTGGACGTGTACGCCGGCCTGCGCCAGCTGGTCTTCGGGGCGGAGGCCGTGGGGACCGAGAGCGTGCGCCGGATGCTGCGCTCCGGGAAGCCTGCCCGCGTGCTGCACGAGTACGGGCCCACCGAGGCCACGGTGTGGTGCACGCTGGAGGAGGTGGAGGAGGTGGCCGAGGACGCGCCGACGGTGCTGATCGGCTTACCCGTCCCCAACGCGCGGGCGTACGTCCTCGACCCGGCCGGCGAGCCGCTCCCGGTGGGTGTTCCCGGCGAGCTGTGCATCGGGGGCGACGGCGTGGTGCGCGGCTACCTGGGCCGCCCGGGGCTGACGGCCGAACGCTTCGTCCCCGACCCGTTCGCCGCGGAGCCGGGGGGGCGGATGTACCGCACCGGCGACCGGGTGCGGTGGCGGGCCGAGGGGAAGCTGGAGTTCATGGGCCGCCTGGACGACCAGGTGAAGATCCGCGGCTTCCGGATCGAGCCGGGGGAGGTGGAGGCGGCAATGGCGGCGTATCCCGGGGTGCGCGAAGCCCGGGTGATGATGCGCGAGGACCAGCCGGGCGACAAGCGGCTGGTGGCCTACGTGGTGGGAGACGTGGAGGCGGACGGGCTGCGCGCGCACCTGCGCCAGAGCCTGCCGGAGTACATGGTGCCGCAGGCGATCGTCACCCTCGACCGGCTGCCGCTGAACGCGAACGGGAAGGTGGACCGCAAGGCGCTGCCGGTGCCGGAGCTCGCGTCGCCGGAGGAGGCGTACGTCGCTCCGCGGACGCCGGTGGAGGAGGTGCTGGCGGGGATCTGGGCCGAGGTGCTGCGGCTGGAGCGGGTGGGCGCGGAGGACAGCTTCTTCGACCTGGGCGGGCACTCGCTGCTGGGCACGCGGGTGGCCGCGCGCGTCCGCGCGGTCTTCGGCGTGGAGCTGCCGCTGCGCGCCGTGTTCGAGCGGCCGGTCCTCTCCGCGCTCGCGGCCGAGATCGAGCGCCTGCGCGGCACCGGCGCGGCGGCCGGCGCCGACGACGCGATCGCGCCCGCCGCGCGCGAGGGCGATCTGCCGGTGACGTTCGCGCAAGAGCGGCTCTGGTTCGTGGACGCGCTGGACCCGGGAAGCCCGGTGTACGCGATCCCGTTCTCGTACCGCATCACCGGCCGCCTGAACGACGATGCGCTGCGCCGCGCGCTGGCCGAGCTGGTGCGCCGCCACGAGCCGCTGCGCACGACGCTCCCGGCCGTGGACGGCGCCCCCGTGCAGCGGATCGCTCCGCCCCCGGCCTCCTTCGACCTGCCGGCCGCCGACCTGCGGCACCTGCCGGAAAACGAGCGGCGAGCGGAGGCCGGCCGGCTGGCGGCCGAGGCCTCGCGGCACCGCTTCGACCTGGCGCGCGGGCCTCTCTTCCGCGCGTCGCTCGTCCACGTGGCCGACACCGAGCACCTCCTCCTCCTCAACCTCCACCACGCCATCGGCGACGGGTGGTCGCTGGGGGTGCTGCTGGAGGAGCTATCCGCGCTCTACGGCGCCTTCTCGCGGGGCGAACCGTCGCCGCTGGCGGAGCCCGCGCTGCAGTACGCGGACTACGCGGTCTGGCAGCGCGAGCGGCTGTCGGGCGCCGCGCTGGAGCGGCAGGTGGAGTTCTGGCGGCAGGCGCTGGACGGCGCCCCGGCGCTGCTGGAGCTGCCCACCGATCGGCCGCGCCCGGCCGTCGAATCCCATCGCGGTGCCGTCGAGCGCATCGTCGTGCCGCCCAGCCTGACGGCCGAGGTGAACGCGCTGGCCCGCCGCGAGGGCGCCACGTTGTTCATGGTCCTCCTCGCCGCGCTGGACGTGGTCCTCGGGCGCCTCGCCGGCCAGGACGATGTCGTGGTGGGGACGCCGATCGCGGGGCGGACGCGGGCGGAGACGGACCGGATGGTGGGGCTCTTCCTCAACTCGCTGGCACTCCGGACCAATCTCTCGGGCGACCCGAGCTTCCGCGAGCTGCTGGGGCGGGTGCGCGAGGCCACGCTGTCCGCGTACGCGCACCAGGATCTCCCCTTCGAGCGGGTGCTGGAGGAGGTGCGCCCCGAGCGGAGTCTGGCGCACGCCCCCGTGTTCCAGGTCATGCTCAACCTCCTCAACTTCCAGGACGGCGCCTTCCGCGCCGACGGCCTGGAGGTGGCGAGGGGCGGCTCGGGCGCCGGCGAGGTGTCCAGCAAGTTCGACCTCACGCTGTACGTGGGGGAGCAGCAGGACGGGGGGATCTACGTCAACCTGGTCTACGCCGCCGACCTGTTCGACGCGCCGCGGATGCGCGGGCTCCTGGCGCAGCTCGAAGGCGTGCTCCGCCAGGCCGCGGCCGCGCCGGAGACCCGCGTCGGCGCGCTGTCGCTGGCGACGGAAGCGGCGCGCGGCCTCCTCCCCGACCCGGCGCGGCCGATCGAAGCCGACGGCTGGGGCGGCGCCGTGCACGAGACGTTCGCCGCCCACGCGGCCCTGTCTCCAGACGCGCCGGCGATCTCCGACGCGGCCGAGGCGTGGACGTACGCCGAGCTGGACGCGGCGGCCAACCGCATCGCGCACCGGCTGATCGACTGCGGCGTCCGTCCGGGGCACGTGGTCGCCGTCTACGCGCACCGCTCGGCGCCGCTCGTCCGCTCGCTGCTGGGCGCGTGGAAGGCGGGGGCGGCGTTCGCCATCCTCGATCCCGCGTATCCGCCCGCGCGCCTGGCCGCGCAGGTCCGCGCCTCGAAACCCCACGTCATCCTCCTCGCCGCCGCCGCGGGCGACGTGCCGGGCGACTTGATCGAGGCACTGGGGGAGAGCGTCAAGGGCGCCATCCTCCTCGGCGCGAAGTCGGACGACCCGGACGGGATCAAGCGCTTTCCGACGACCGCGCCGGGCGTCACCGTGGGTCCGGACGACCTGGCGTACGTCGCCTTCACCTCGGGGACCACGGGCACGCCGAAGGCGATCGCCGGCACGCACCGGCCGCTGGCGCACTTCTTCGGCTGGTATGCGCGCGAGTTCGGGCTGTCGGCGGGCGACCGCTTCTCCCTCCTCTCGGGGCTGGCGCACGACCCGCTGCTGCGCGACGTGTTCGCCCCGCTGGCGGTGGGCGGCAGCATCGCCATCCCCAACGCGGGGGAGATCGGGACGCCGGGGTGGCTGGCGGGGTGGATGCGGGACGCGGGGGTCACCGTGGCCCATCTCACCCCCGCAATGGCGCAGGTCGTCGCGTCTTCCGCGGATGCACAGCTCCCCGCGCTGCGCCTCGCCTGCTTCGGCGGCGACGTGCTGCGCGCGGCGGACGTGGAGCGGGTGCGCGCCCTCGCGCCGAACGCCCAGGCCGTCAACTTCTATGGCGCCACCGAGACGCCGCAGGCCATGGGCTTCTTCCGCATCCCCGCCGATCTGGCGGCGGTGGGGCCGGCCGTCCCCGTGGGGCGGGGGATCGAGGGCGTGGACCTGCTGGTCGTCACCCCGTCGGGAACGCTGGCCGGCATCGGCGAGCTGGGGGAGATCGCCGTCCGCACCCCCTATCTCGCACGCGGCTACCTGAACGACGCGGAGCTGACCGCCGCGCGCTTCGTCGCCAACCCGATCACGGGTGAGGCGGCGGATCGCGTGTACCGCACCGGCGACCTGGGCCGCTACCGCCCCGACGGCGAGGTGGAGCCGGTGGGCCGCGCCGACCAGCAGGTGAAGGTGCGCGGCTTCCGCGTGGAGCTGGGGGAGATCGAGGCCGCGCTGACGAAGCATCCGGCGATCCGCGAGTCCGCGGTCATCACGCGGGAGGCGGAGGGCGGCGACCGGCGGCTGGTGGCGTACTGGGCCCCGGCCGAGGGATCGGCAGAGCCCGACGCGGCCGCGCTCCGGGCGCACCTGAAGGCGCTGCTGCCGGAGTACATGGTCCCATCCGCCTACGTGCGGCTGGACCGGCTTCCGCTGACGGCGAACGGCAAGATCGACCGCAAGGCGCTGCCGGCGCCGGAGCACACGGCCGGCGCGGACCGGCACGTGGCGCCGCGCACGCCCACGGAAGAGATCCTGGCGCAGCTCTGGGCCGAGGTCCTGCGCATCGATTCCGTTGGCGTGGACGACGACTTCTTCGCGCTGGGCGGGCACTCGCTGCTGGCCACGCGGCTGCTGTCGCGGGTGCAGAACGCGCTGGGTGTCGCCCTTCCGCTGCGCGCCGTCTTCGAGGGGCCCACGGTGGCGCAGCTGGCCGTGCGGGTGGAGGAGATGCGCCGCGCCGGGCTGCCGGTGCTGCCGCCGGTGGTACCCGTCGGCCGTGATCGTCCTCTCCCGCTCTCGTTCGCCCAGGAGCGCCTCTGGTTCATCGACCGGCAGGAGGGCGGGAGCGCGCCGTACAACATCCCCGCCGCGCTGCGCCTCACCGGCGCGCTCGACGCCGCGGCGCTGGAGTGCGCGCTGGGTGAGATCGTCCGGCGCCACGAGTCGCTGCGGACCGTCTTCCGCGAGGTGGACGGAGACGCGGTGCAGGTGATTGCGCCCTTCGCCGGCTTCGCGCTCCCCATCGACGACCTGTCGGGGCTCCCCCCGGCGGCGCGCGAGACGGAGGTGCGGCGGCGCGCGCGGGAGGATGCGGCGCGTCCGTTCGACCTCGCCGAGGGCCCGCTCTTCCGCGCCGCGCTGCTGCGGGTGGCGGACGAGGAGCACGTCCTGTTGCTCTGCACCCACCACATCGTCACGGACGGGTGGAGCAGCGGCGTCCTCGTGCGCGAGCTGTCGGCGCTGTACGCGGCCTATCGCGACGGGAGCGATTCGCCGCTGGCCGAGCTGCCGGTGCAGTACGCGGACTACGCCGTGTGGCAGCGCGAGCAGCTGCGGGGCGAGGTGCTGGATCAACAGATCGGCTACTGGAAGGAGCGGCTGGCGGGCGCGCCGGCGCTGCTGGAGCTGCCTACCGACCGTCCCCGCCCGGCGGTGCAGACGTACCGGGGGGCGACGCTTCCGGTGGAGCTCTCCCTCGAGCTGCTGGATCGGCTCCAGGCGCTGGGACGGAGCGAGGGAGCGACGCTGTACATGGTGGTGCTCTCCGCCTTCCAGGTGCTGCTGTCGAAGTACAGCGGGAGCGAGGACGTCGTCGTGGGCAGCCCCATCGCGGGGCGGACGAGGAAGGAGATCGAGGAGCTGATCGGCTTCTTCGCCAACACGCTCGTGCTGCGTACCGACCTCTCGGGCGACCCGAGCTTCCGCGAGCTGCTGGAGCGGCTGCAGGCGCTG
>DASSJS010000246.1:0-15822 GCA_035691085.1 Longimicrobium sp. | reverse complement strand
TCGCACCGTCCTTGCGTTCGGACCCCGAGCGCCATGCGGGGTGTACTGTTCTGCACTGAACCCTTTGGGGCGGGCCGTCAGCGGCGCGCTCCGGGAGACCGAGGATGATCCGAAACCGAGTTCTGGGCATACTGCTTCCCGTGCTGGCGGCGGCCGTTCCGGCCGCGGCGCAGAACGTGGACCAGGGGACCTTCCGCGTGTACGTGGGCGACCGCGAGGTGGGGACCGAGACCTTCACCATCACCCAGCAGGGGAGCGGCGCGGGCGCCGTGACCATGGCCAGCGGGCGCGTGGAGCTGCGCCTGTCGGAGGGGAGCCTGTCGCTGGCGCCCCGGCTGCGGGCGCAGGGCGTGGGCGCCGACCCCGTGCAGTACCAGGTGGACGTGACCGGCGACGCGCCCCAGCGCATCGTGGGCACCATCAGCGAAGGGCGCGTGAGCCAGAAGATCGTGACCGGCGCGGGCGAGCAGCTGCGCGAGTACGTGGCCAGCTCCGGCGCCGTGGTGCTCGACGAGGGGGTGGCGCATCACTACTACTTCCTGGCCCAGCGCACCCACGCCGGCCGCGTCCCCGTGATCGTCCCCCGCGAGAACCGCCAGGTGATCGCCACCGTCACCAACCGCGGCGAGGAGCCGGTGCAGGTGGGCGGCCGCTCCGTGCGCCTCTTCCACCTGGTGGTGCAGGCGCAGGGCGCCGCCGCGGCCGACGTGTGGGTGGACGACCTGAACCGCGTGATCCGCGTGGAAGTGCCGTCGCGCCAGTACCGCGCCGTGCGCGCCGAGCTCCCGCGCTGAAGCGCGGCGGCTATTGCCCGCGCCGCGCCGCACCACCGGGCGCCGGAGGGGAACTCGTCCCTTCCGGCGCCCGGCGCTTTTTCCACCCGCACAAGTCGTGATCTTCTATCACCTTAGCGCCTGAGAAGCGTTTACAGGCGCACGGAACGGAGTTACATTTCCCCTCTCCATTCCTCCCCGGGATCTCCCCGGACCGCGCCCCCGGAAATTGACCCGTCAAGCGCCCTCATGAGCACCAACCTTCTCGAGACGGCCGCGCCCCCGGCGCCGCCCGCTCCTCCCGCGCGCCCGGCGCCGCTGGCGTCGCGCATCATCGACACGTTCTTCGCCCCCACGCGCGTGTTCGAGCAGTTCCGCGAAGGCCCGGCCCCGTGGCTGGGGCCGGTGCTGGTGGGCGTGGCCGCCATGGTGCTGATGATGGCCATCCGCCCGCTGTTCATCAGCAACCAGCAGATGGCCGAGATCGCGCTGGAGAAGATGTCGCAGATGGGCGCGCCCAACCTTCCCACGGTGGACGAGCTGGCGGCGGGGATGACCCGGCAGAGCGTGGTGGGAGGGGTGTTCCTGACGGCCTGGATGTTCATCCGCGTGTTCATGGCCGCGGCGCTCCTGGCCATGATCCACGGCCTGATGATGGGCGGGCGCACCGCCCTGCGCCCGTACGCGGCGGTGGCCAGCCACGCCTTCCTGGTGAGTGTGCTGGGCGACCTGGTGCTCACCGCGCTTCGTTATGCCAGCGGCCGCCTCGACGTGGCGCTCGACGCCACCGTGCTGATGGGGCCCGAGCCCGGCGCCCTCCTTTCGGCCGTGGGACACGTGCTGAGCCCCTTCGGCCTGTGGCTGATCGTGCTGCTGGCGCTGGGCGGCGCCACGGTGAACCGCCGCCGCGGCTGGGCCGCCTCGGCCGCCATCCTGCTGGCGCTGCAGCTGGGCCTGTTCGTGGCCGGCGCGCTCCTGGGCGAGATGGTGAAGGCCCGCGCCGCCGGCTGAAACCTTTCCGGGGCGGCGCCGTATCCCCCACCTGAGCGGTCCGCCCCCGTTCCGCACAACCCGCAAAGCCCATCATGAACCGCACACGCTCGCGGCGCGCAGGCGCCGCCTTTGCGCTTGTCCTGGCCGCCACCCCGGCCGCGGCGCAGCAGACCACGCCCGCCCCTCCGCCCCCGCCGCCCGCGCTGCAGCCGCCGCGGGGCGCGCCGCTCACCATCGAGCAGGCGGTGGCCACCGCGCGCGAGGCCAACCCCGACCTGCTGCAACAGGCCAACGACACCCGCGTGGCGCGGGCGGCCGTGCGGCAGTCCCGGCTCGACTTCCTTCCCAGCGCCAGCGTGTCCGGGCTGGTGGGATACACCGCCGCGGGCTCGCGCCGCTCCGGCACCGTGAACCTGCAGGAGCAGCCCGCCATCTACTCGTCGGGGTACGGGCTCGACTTCAGCTACCAGATGAGCGGCAGCAAGCTGATGCAGCCGCGGCTGGCGCGGGCGCAGGAGCGCGCCACGGTCCAGCGGGTGGCGGGGTACGAGGCCAACCTGGTGAGCCAGGTGCGGCAGCAGTACCTGGCCGCGCTGCAGGCGTGGGAGCAGACCGAGCAGGCGCAGCGCGAGCTGGGGCGCACGCAGGAGCACGAGCGGCTGGCGCGCGCCCGGCTGGAGGTGGGCGCCGGCACCCCGCTCGACCTGCGCCGCGCCGAGGTGGAGCGCGGCCAGGCCGAGGTGAACGTGGTCCAGCGGCGCAACACCTACCAGACCGAGCTGCTGCGCCTGGGCCTGGCCATGGGGCGCGAGATCCCCGCCGACACGCGGCTCTCCTCCACCTTCACCCTGTTCGAGCCCGCCTGGACGGTGGACCAGCTCGAGCAGCAGGCGCTGCAGGCCAACCCCAACCTGCTCTCGGCCCGGGCCAGCGCCCAGGCGGCGCGCACCGGCGTGCGCGTGGCGCGCAGCCAGTACCTCCCCTCGCTGAACTTCTCGGTGGGCTTCGGCGGCTCGGTGAACTCGGCCGGGGACCTCAACCCCAGCTACCAGCGCACGCTGCAGAACGCCGCCACCGCCTACGACGGCTGCCTGTACGACAACAAGGTGGCCGCGCTGATCGGCACCTCGGCCCGGAACTGCACCGTCTACGACGTGAGCAACCCGGTGGTCGCCGACAGCCTGCGCTCGCTGGTGCGCGCCTCCAACCCGTCGTTCCCCTTCGGCTTCACCAGCGACCCCATGTCGGCGCGCCTTTCGGTGTCGCTCCCGCTGTTCAACGGCTACGCCCGCGAGCGGCAGGTGGAAGAGGCGCGCGTGCAGGCGCAGGACGCCGAGCTGGCGGTGCGCTCCACCGAGCTCAAGCTGCGCAGCGACCTGGGCGCGGCGCTGCTGGGGCTCCAGACCGCGTATCGCGTGGCGCAGCTGCAGGAGCAGGTGGTGGGCAGGGCCACCGAGGAGCTGCGGCTGGCGCAGGAGCGCTTCCGCTTCGGCGTGGCCAGCTCGGTGGAGGTGACCGACGCGCAGACCTCGCTGGCGCTGGCCGAGCAGGGGCGCATCGACGCCGTTTACAACTATCACAAGTCGCTCGCGGCGCTCGAGGCCCTGGTGGGCCGCCCGCTGCGCTGACGCCGCTCCAGGCGGAACTACACGGTGAGCAAGATGAAGAAGCTGTTGATCGCCCTGCTGGTGGTGGTGGCCGTCGGCGGCCTGGGGGCCGTGGCGCTGGCGGGCAAGGGGAAGGGCGCCGGGCGCGAGGTGCGCGCCGAGGCCGTGGCCCGGCGCGACCTGGTGTCCACCGTCACCGCCAGCGGAAAGATCCAGCCCAAGCGCAAGGTCGACATCTCGGCCGACATCTCGGGGCGGGTGATCCAGCTGGCGGTGGAAGAGGGGCAGTGGGTGAGCCGCGGCGACCTGCTGCTGCGCATCGACGCCAGCCAGTACGAGGCGCTGGTGCACCAGGCCGAGGCCGGCGTGGCGCAGAACCGCGCCCGGCTGGCCGAGGCGCGCGCCCAGCAGCTGAAGGCGCAGGCCGACCAGCGCCGCGCCGAGCAGCTGGCCCAGGGGCGCGACCTGATCGCCGCGCAGGAGGTGGACAACGCCCGCACCCAGGCCCAGGTCGCCGCCGCCACCGTGCAGGCCGCGCAGTACGCGGTGCAGCAGTCGATGGCCAACCTGTCGCAGGCGCGTGACAACCTGCGCAAGACCACCATCGTGGCGCCCATGGCCGGCCGGGTCACCCGCCTCAACATCCACGAGGGGGAAACGGCCATCATCGGGACGATGAACAACCCGGGCTCGCTCCTGCTCACCATCGCCGACCCGTCGGCGATGGAGGCCAAGGTGAAGGTGGACGAGACCGACGTCCCCAACATCTCCGTGGGCGACAGCGCCACGCTGCGCATCGACGCCTTCCCCGACCGCGTCTTCACCGGGAAGGTCACCCGCATCGGCAACAGCGCCGTGCAGGGCGCCGCCGCCTCGCAGACGGGCGACCAGCAGTCGGTGGACTACGAGGTGGTGATCACCCTCGACCACCCCCCCGCCGAGCTGCGCCCCGACCTCTCCACCACCGCCGAGGTGATCACCGACACCCGTGCCCGCGCCCTCTCCATCCCCATCATCGCGCTCACCGTGCGCGACAGCGCGGGGAAGAAGTTCAAGCAGGGCGGCGACGACAAGGACGCCGCGGCGCAGACGCGGGAGGCCGGCGGCCGCCGCGCGGCCGACGCCGAGGTGCAGGGCGTGTTCGTGATCCGAAACGGCAAGGCCGAGTGGGTCCCCGTGAGCGTGGGGATCACCGGCGGCGAGTACTTCGAGGTCACCCGCGGGCTGAAGGGGGGCGAGACCATCGTGGCCGGCTCGTTCCAGGCGGTGCGCGAGCTGGAGGACGGCGACCCGGTGCACACGCCGCCCGCCCCGCGCGGCGGGGCCGCACGGAGCGCCCGGCGATGAGCGCCGGCACCCCGCTGATCGAGACGCGGCGCCTGGAGAAGCACTACCAGATGGGCGCCGAGACGGTACGCGCGCTGCGCGGCGTGGACCTCACCATCTACCCCAACGAGTACGTGGCCATCATGGGCCCGTCGGGGTCGGGGAAGAGCACCTTCATGAACCTGATCGGCTGCCTGGACACGCCCACCTCGGGCGACTACATCCTGAACGGCAACCACGTGGCCGGGATGGACGACGACCAGCTGGCCCGGGTGCGCAACCGCGAGATCGGCTTCGTCTTCCAGACCTTCAACCTCCTCCCCCGCTCCACCGCGCTGGAGAACGTGGAGCTGCCGCTGGTGTACGGCGGCGTCGGGGCGAAGGAGCGCCGCGAGCGCGCCGCCGCCGCGCTCAGGTCGGTGGAGCTGGGCGACCGGCTGGACCACCGCCCCAATGAGCTCTCGGGCGGGCAGCGGCAGCGCGTGGCCATCGCCCGCGCGCTGGTCACCCGCCCCAGCATCATCCTGGCCGATGAGCCCACCGGGAACCTCGACTCGCGCACCTCGGAGGAGATCATGACGCTCTTCGAGCGGCTGCACGCCGAGGGGCAGACGGTGATCATGGTGACGCACGAGCCCGACATCGCCCGCCACGCCCACCGCGTGGTCACGCTGCGCGACGGGGTGATCTCGAGCGACGAGACGCAGGACGGCATCCGCCGCGAGACCCTGGCGGAAGCCGCGCCGGCGCCCGCCGGGGTGTAGCCCCATGCGCACCTTCGAGGCGGCGCGGATGGCGCTGGAGGCGATCCGCGCGCACAAGCTGCGCGGCTTCTTCACCGTGCTGGGCACCGTGTTCGGGGTCACCTTCCTGATCGCGGTGATCACCCTGATCGAGGGGATGAACCAGTACGTGGAGAAGGAGTTCAAGGGGGCGATCTACGGCGTGAACACGGTCACGCTGCGCCGCCGCCCCTCCATCACCACCGACGGCGACGAGGGGCAGTGGCGCGAGTGGCGCCGCCGCCCCCGCCTGACCTTCGAGGACGCCGACTGGCTGGAGGGGCGGATGCAGACCCCCGGCGTGCTGGCGCTGTCGGCCATGAACACGGGGAAGGCGCTGGGCCCGCGCGGCCGCGAGGCCGAGAACGTGTGGATCACCGGCGCCACCGCCAGCTACTTCCAGGTGCGCGAGATGGCGCTGGAGCAGGGCCGCGCCTTCTCGCGCAACGAGGCCAACCTGGGGCTTCCCGTGGTGGTGATCGGGCAGGACCTGGCCGCCGCGCTCTTCCAGGGGCGCAACCCGATCGGGCAGGAGATCCGGCTGCGCAACTTTCCCTACCGCGTGATCGGGGTGATCGAGAAGCAGGGGAAGCTGTTCGGGATGTCGCTCGACAACGTGGCCATCGCGCCGATCCGCTCCGACCTGAACGGATTCGTGAACAACGGGCGGAAGAACACGGTCGACGAGATCACCTTCAAGGTGGCGCGCGACGACCAGGTGGCGCTGGCCAAGGCCGAGCTGGAGAGCTGGATGCGCATCCGCCACCGGCTGCGCCCGGGCGAGAACAACGACTTCGAGCTGGAGACGGCAGAGGAGTCGCTGGGCTTCTGGGACAAGCTGCGCACCATCCTGCTGGTGGCGCTGCCGATGCTGGTGAGCGTGTCGCTGGTGGTGGGCGCCATCGTGATCATGAACATCATGCTGGTGTCGGTGAGCGAGCGCACCCGCGAGATCGGGATCCGCAAGAGCATGGGCGCCCGGCGCGCCGACATCCTCCTGCAGTTCCTCTTCGAGTCGTCCACCCTGTCGGGGCTGGGGGCGCTGCTGGGGATCGGCGTGGGGATCCTGCTGGCCAAGGCGGTGCAGGCGTCCACCCCGCTCCCGGCCAGCGTGGCCGGGTGGTCGATCGCGCTGGCCATTTTGCTGGGGCTGGGGGTGGGCGTGGTCTCGGGGGTGTACCCCGCGTGGCGCGCCTCGCGGCTCGACCCCATCGTGGCCCTGCGCTCGGAGTGAGGCGATGAACCTGCAATCGACCTTCGAGGGGGTGCAGATCGCCCTCGACTCGCTGCGGAGCGACAAGGTCCGCGCCTTCCTCACCATCCTGGGGATCGGGATCGGGGTGGCCACGGTCACCGGGATGGGCGCCATCATGAACGGCGTGCAGAACGGGATCAGCGCCGACCTGGAGGCGATCGGCCCGGCCAACTTCCAGGTGGCGCGCTTCGACCAGACGCAGATCCGCATCAGCGCCGGCGGCCCGCCGTGGGAGGGGAAGCCCAAGCTGCGGATGACCGAGGCGCGGATGCTGGCCGAGCTCCCGGCGGTGCAGAGCGTGACGCCCGCGGTGGGCGGGAACGTGACGGCCAAGGTGGGGCCCAAGGAGCTGTCGGGGGTGTCGGTGCAGGGGCTGGGGAGCGAGTGGACCAGCTACACCCTCGGCGACTTCGTGCAAGGGCGCAACTACCTCCCCGCCGACGACCAGGCCGCCGCGCCCGTGGTGGTGGTGACCGAGGAGCTGGCGCGCCGCGCCTTCGGCGAGGGGAAGAACGCCGTGGGGCAGCTGATCCGCCTGCAGGGAAGCCAGTTCCGGGTGGTGGGGGTGTACCGCCCCAAGCCGAACCTGTTCGACAGCGGCAAGCCGATCTGGGTGTCGGTGCCGTCCACCGCGGCGCTCAAGTACCTCCCGGTGTACGACGACTTCATGGAGTTCTGGATCGTCCCCGCGCCGGGGTACACGCAGGCGCAGGCGATGGACCAGGTGACCGTGGGGATGCGCACCTTCCGGCGGCTGAAGCCCAGGCAGGAGAACAACTTCGCGCTGGTGCGGCAGGAAGCGTTCGCCGACCTGATCGGCAAGATCACCGGCGCCATCAAGCTGGTGATGCTGGTCCTTTCGTCCATCGGGCTGATGGTGGGGGGCGTGGGGGTGGTGGGGATCATGATGATCTCGGTGACCGAGCGCACCCGCGAGATCGGCGTGCGCAAGGCGCTGGGCGCGCGCCGCGGCGAGATCCTGTGGCAGTTCATGGTCGAGGCGGTGACGGTCACCTTCATCGGCGGGCTGTTCGGCCTCCTCTTCGGCGCCGGGGGCGCGCTGCTGCTGGAGAAGCTCACCCCCATCCCCGCCTCGGTGCCGCTCAGCTCCATCGCGTTCTCGCTGGGCATGGCGATCATCACCGGCGTGGTGTTCGGCATCTACCCCGCCGCCAAGGCCGCGCGGATGGACCCGGTGGTGGCGTTGAGATACGAATAAGGGCGAGTACGAGAGTACGGGGTACGGAAACAGCGGGCGTCCACTGGGGCGCCCGCCGTTTTTCCGTTTCTGCTCCGTGCTCCAGCACCTCGTGCGATCCTCGCGGGCCGGTGGTGAGACGGCGCCGAGTTGAGAACACGGAGAACACGGAGTACCACGGAGGGCACGGAGAACTTCCCTGCAGTTCCTCCGTGGCCTCCGTGTTCCTCCGTGCCCTCCGTGTTCACAACAGGATGGCTTCGGCCGAGGAGATCCTTTCCATCCCGCATCGTGCCTCCGTACGCCCCGGCCGATTGCGCGGCACGCCGGGGCTGCTCATCTTCCCCGCCCTTTCCAGCGTGGGAGAAAACCTGTGACCGAACCGACCGAACCGCTCGCCCCGCCGGTGGACCTGCTGGCCATCGCGGCGCACCGTGACGACGTGGAGCTGCTGGTGGGCGGCACCATGGCGCGCGCGGCGGCGCAGGGGCACCGCACCGGCATACTGGACCTGACCATGGGCGAGCGCGGCACCGACGGCAGCGCCGACCTCCGTGGGCAGGAGGCCGACGCGGCCGCGCGCGTGCTGGGCGTTGCCGCCCGCCGCAACGCGGGGCTCCCCGACGCGGGGCTGGCGAACAACGACGAGACGCGGCAGCGGGTGGCGGGCTTCATCCGCGCCTTCCGGCCGCGCGTGGTGATCCTCCCCTACACCGCCGGCCGCCACCCCGACCACCGCATCGCCACGCAGCTGGCGTACGACGCATGCTTCCTGGCCGGGCTCTCGAAGTACCCCGCGCCGGGCGAGCCGCACCGCCCGCACAAGCTCCTCTACGCGCTCACCTATCGGGAAGACGCGGTGAAGCCCAGCTTCGTGGTGGACATCACGGAGTTCATGGAAACCAAGATGGAGGCGGTGCGCTGCTACGCCAGCCAGTTCGACGGGAAGACCTGGGGCGGCGAGGTGTTCCCCGGCGGCGACCGCCCGCTGTACGACCAGGTGCGCATGCACGCCGCCCGCTACGGCTCCCTCATCCGCAAGGAATACGGCGAGCCCTTCTTCGTCCACGAGACCATGGAGGTGGACGACGTGGTGACCCTCCCCGTGCGCAGCATCTAATCTGATACCGAATCCGCTTGGAGGCTTTGTGATACGATGAAAAACTGGACGATGTCATCCTGAGGCCGGCCACCGCATAGCTGGCGGCATTGTATTGTTTTGCATGGCCGAAGGATCTATCGACGGGGCTCGGAACCGAGCATTCGAAGCGCCGCTGTATACCCGGGCTGGGTAGGGCGACGATCACCGGGCGGTTTCCCACCGTGGGATTCACGCCCTCCGACCGATCCGCCGTCCGCTGGCGCGCTGGACGGATCAACGACAGCGGCGCGGCGATCCGGAAAGGATCACCGCGCCGTTTGCTTGTTGCCCGCTGACAAGCCGTGTTGCCTATATTTACGCCGCGCCCGCCTCGGCGCAGTGAACCTCGATCAGCAGGCGCTTCCAGCTGGGGGCGTCGGGGCCGCGCACCTTCACGGCGGTGGCGGTGGCGGCGCCGCCGCGCAGCAGCCAGGGGGCCAGCCAGCGGTTCACCTCGGGCGGCAGGTGGCCCAGCGGTTCGCCGCCGGCCACGTGCACCCACACCTCGGGGTCGTCCTCCATCGGCGGGTCGGGGATCAGCAGCAGCGTGTCGCCCGGCTCCACCTCGCACACGTGCGCCGCGCGATCGCCGAACACGGTGCCATGCACGGTGGTACGAAACACCGCGGGCTGGGTGGTGGGGAGCGGAGGGATCATCGCGGCCTCGGGCGGGGGGAATGGCTCTCAACCCCGCAATGTACCACCGTGAACAGAATGCCTCAAGGCTTTCGTAAACGTTTGATGCTCCTGCAGATGCACCGATCCAGCGACCGTCGCCGCGCGTACCTTTCACGGGCGCCCGAGCCATGACCGACCCCGGCATCTACCTCGACTACGCCGCCTCGGCGCCGCTGCGGCCCGAGGCGCGCGAGGCCATGCTCCCGTTCCTGGAAGGCCGCTTCGGCAACCCCTCCAGCATCCACCGCTTCGGCCGCGACGCCCGCGCCGCGCTCGAGGAGGCGCGTGCCCGGCTGGCGTTGCTGATCGGCGCGGCGCCCGGCGAGATCGTGTTCACGCACGCGGGAACCGAGGCCGACGGCGTGGCCATCCTGGGGCGCGCCCGGCAGGTGCGCGGCGCCCCGGTCGCCATCTCCTCGATCGAGCACAAGGCGGTGCTGGCCAGCGCGCACGCGGCGGAGGACGACGGGACGCGCGTGATCGTGATGGGCGTGGACGGGAACGGCGTCGTCCGCGTGGACGCGGTGGAGGCCGCGCTGGAGGAGAGGCCGGCGGTGGTGTCGGTGATGTGGGCGAACAACGAGGTGGGGACGCTGCAGCCGGTGGGGGAGATCGGCGAGCGGTGCCGGGCGGCCGGCGTGGTGTTCCACTCCGACGCGGTGCAGGCGCTGGGGAAGGTGCCGGTGCGCGCGGACGCCGTGGCGGTGGACCTGCTGGCCTTCAGCGCGCACAAGGTGGGCGGCCCCAAGGGGATCGGCGCGCTGTACGTGCGGCGCGGCACGGCGCTCAGGCCGCTGCTGTTTGGCGGCGGGCAGGAGCGCGGGCTGCGCCCCGGCACCGAGGACGTGGCCGGTGCCTTGGGGTTCGCCGCGGCGGCCCAGGCGGCCGAGGCGCAGCGGGAGCAGGCGATGGCGCGCGTCGAAGCGCTGCGCGACCGGCTGGAGGCGGGGCTGCGCGAGCGCGTCCCCGGGCTGCTGGTGAACGGGGCGGGCGCCGCGCGGCTGCCGACGGTGAGCAACGTCTCCGTCCCCGGCGCCGACCCCCAGGCGCTGCTGATGTCGCTGGACCTGGAGGGGATCGCCGTATCGTCGGGGTCGGCGTGCTCCAGCGGCGCGGTGGAGCCCTCGCACGTGCTGACCGCCATGGGGGTGGCCCCGGAGGTCGCCGGCCCCTCGGTGCGCTTCTCGCTGGGGTGGGGGACCACCGGCGCCGAGATCGACCGCGTGCTGGAGGTGTTCCCCGCCGTGGCCGAACGCGTGCGGGCGCTGGCCGGGCCGTAGCCTGGCCAGCCGCTCCCGGACCAAGTCGCTCAGGCGCGTTCCACCATCCCCAGGAAACGGTCGAACCCGTCTTCGTGTCCATCCGCGTCCACCAGCGCCATCAGCTCGTCCGCGTGGTGCGGGTCGAAGGCGCGGGCGCGCTGGTCCAGCCGTTCCAGCGCGGCCTGCAGCCCCATGCCGCCGCCCCGTCCACCTCCCCGGCCGCCCCGCGTCCTGGCCACCCGCGTCCGGCCCGGCCCGCCGCGGAGCCGCGTGGTGTTCACTTCCGCCGTCACCCGCTCGATCCCCAGCGCAATCCCGTGTTCGGCCGGCCCGCCGGCATCCGGGCCTCGCGTGACCCTGCCGGTGTCGGGCCCGGCCGGGCCGCCGCCGACGGCGTTGTCGTACTCCTCCCGCAGCGCGCGGGCCACCCGCAGGCGGTCGGCGTTGGTCAGGTCGGGCGATTCGTAGGCGGCCACCAGCGCGGTCTGGATGATGGCGTCGCCGCGCGCGCGGTCTCTCAAGCCTTCGCGGATCGCCTCCTTCAGCAGCTTCCCGAACTCCTCGAAGCTCAGGAAGTCGTCGCGGGCGATGGCCGATTCCAGGCGCAGGAGCATGGAATCGTAGCCGTCGAGCGGGCGGGCCGCCGCCAGGGTGTCGCCGTAATGCAGGCCGCCATTCTTCACCCACAGCCTGGAGGTGTCGAAACGCCCCGCGTCGCCGCGGATCACGGCCGTGTACCCCGAGGTGAGCGAGGCGCCGCCGGAGCTGGTGCTCCCGCCGTAGCCCTGGAAGTAGAGGAGGTGCATCTCCTTGTCGCCGGCGCCCAGCAGCGTCTGGATACCGGCCACCGCACCCTCCACCACCTTGAGCGTGGCCGAGAGCTGCCCCGCGTTCAGCAGCCCCGATACGTTGTTCAGCACCTGCATGAACCCCTCGAAGAAATCCTTCCGCTTGTAGGCCACCAGCGCCGCGGCCACCGAAACGGTGCCGCCGCGGAAGGGGATGAGATTGGTGAGCGGATGGTCGACCTGCACGCCCTTGCCCAGCGTGGTGCCCAGCCCCACGTCTTGCGGGCCCGCCACGTACGGCAGCTCCTGCGCGGCGTTCTGCGCGAACTGCAGCCGCACCGCCGAGTGCACCACCGGCACGAACTCGCGGAAGAGCCGCCGGTCGTCCTTCAGGAACATCTCGGCCAGCCAGAGGCGCAGGTAGTGCTTCTCTGCCTGGATCACCGTGGGCTGTACCGGCTTGTCCTGCCGTTCCGGCGGGATGGGAACGGCCACGTAGTGTACCGCCTCGCTCTTCACCAGCCGTTCGAACCAGTCCATGATGCTCATCGGCGTTCCCGTGTTTGGGTAAAAGCCCCCCGATCCCGATACGGTTGGACGGACACGCGGCGCCACCTTCACCGCGGCCGGCGGATCGGCGGATCGGCGGATCGGCGGATCGGCGGATCGGATCAAGAGATCGTTCGATCGGCGGATCGGATCGAGAGATCATTCGACCGGCGGATCGGATCGAGAGATCGTTCGATCGGTGGATCGGTGGATCGGTGGATCGGTGGATCGGTGGATCGGATCAAGAGATGGTTCGATCGGCAGATCGGATCAAAGGATTGTTCGATCGGTGGATCGGATCAAGAGATTGTTCGATCGGTGGATCGGATCAAGAGATCGTTCGATCGGCGGATCGGATCGAGAGACCGTTCGACTGGCGGATCGACAAGCCCTCCTGGACCCGCCCGCTTGCCCAGTCGTCCGGCGGGGCGGTACCATTCGACCATCGGGCGATCCGCCTGCCGCTTTCCTCTCCCAACCAGAGGCGCCCCATGGCCCGCAGCACCGCAGCCACCGTCGACGAGTACCTGGCCGAGCTCCCCGAGGAGCGGCGGCGGGTGGTATCCGCCGTCCGCGATGCCGTCCTGCGGTACCTGCCGGAAGGATACCAGGAGATGATGACGTACGGGATGATCGGCTACTGCGTGCCGCTGGAGCGATATCCCAACACCTACAACAACCAGCCGCTCTCCGTAGCCGCCATCGCCGCGCAGAAGAACTACTACGCGCTGTACCTGACCTGCGCGTACCAGGACCCGCGGCTGGAGCGCGAGCTGCGCGACGCCTTCGCGGCGGCGGGGAAGCGGCTCGACATGGGGAAGAGCTGCATCCGCTTCCGCTCGCCCGACGACCTGCCGCTGGACGCGATCGGCCGGATCATCGCCTCCACGCCCCCCGACGCCTTCCTCGCGCGCCACGAAGCCGCGCGCGCCGGAAGCTGAGAGATGGAAGGACGAGCGCCGGTGAAGGTTTCCTCCGCTCGTCCCCCCGCATCCACGCAACCGATCCATCCCCACGCGGCCGCGCGCCGCGAAGCCACACGCCCACGACCGCCCTCCCGACGATCCAACGAACCGCGTTGCTCGCCGCCTGCGTCGCGTTCACCTCCACGAGCCTGGCCGCGCAGGAGGCGCCGCCCCGGCCCGGGCTCCTCCCGGTGCTCACCGGCGGCGACGGCACGCAGGTGCTGGTGGACGCGTCGAGCGTGTCGCGCAGCGGCGATTCGACGTTCGTGGCCAGCACGGTGCTGCGCTTCGCCCCGTTGGTCGCGGAACAGAAGCAGGTGGGCGTGGAGGTGGGCACCGACGAGATCGACTGCGGGCGCGAGCAGGTGCGCACCATGATGTGGGCGATGTACCGGCAGCAGGCGCTGGTGCTGGAGGGCGATTCCCTGCCCGGGCACTTCAACCCCGTGGCGGCGGACTGGCTCCCCATCGTCCGCGCCACCCGCGGCGTGCTGCTGGGCACCTACGGCTCCGCGCAGGTGGAGTACGAGCTGCGCACCGTGGACGTGGTGCCCGAGCTGCGCAACGCGACCAGGTGGGCCACGCGCTGTCGCGCAACTTCTCCGCCAACCTGCGCAACCTGCACCAGCCGGTGAGCGGCGCCGTGCAGGTGCGCTTCCGCCTGCTCGAGACCGGCGAGCCCGGCAGCTCCAGCATCCGCGTGCTGTGGGCCGACCGCTCCGAGTTCGCCGCCGCGGCGGCACGGGTGATCCTCGTCATGCGCTTCCGCCCCGCGCGGGTGGGCGGCCGCGCGGTACCGGTGTGGGTCAGCCTCCCCGTCACCTTCGAGCTGTCGTGCATGGACCGCCGCTGCTGAGGCGCACCGCGCGGCGGCTGCGGGGTAACAGGCGGATTGGACCCGGACCACGGCACGAACGGACGCGAGAGAACGATGGAGAAGAAGACCGTCCTGGTGGCGATGTCGGGAGGGGTGGACAGCTCGGTGGCGGCGGCGCTGCTGGTGGCGCAGGGCCACCGCGTGATCGGCGTGACCATGAAGACCTTCTGCTACCAGGAGGCCGAGGCCGAGCTCACCGGCCCCACCCGCAGCTGCTGCGGGCTGGACGGGATCATGGACGCCCGCGCCGTGGCCAACCATCTCGGGATCGCGCACTACGTGTTCGACGTGGAGCGCGAGTTCACGCGCGACGTGATCGACGACTTCGTGCGGGAGTACGCCGCAGGGCGCACCCCCAACCCGTGCGTGCGCTGCAACGGCAACACCAAGTTCCGCGACCTGCTGCGCCGCGGCAGGATGCTGGGGTGCGATGCCATCGCCACCGGGCACTACGCGCGGATGGGGACGGATGAGCAGGGCCGGCCCGTGCTGCTGCGCGGCGTGGATGCCAACAAGGACCAGAGCTACTTCCTGTGGGCGCTGCCGCCCGAGATGCTCCCCCAGCTGATGTTTCCCCTGGGCGAGCTGACCAAGCCGCAGGTGCGCCAGATCGCGCGCGAGATGGGGCTGGAGACGGCGGAGAAGGCCGAGAGCATGGAGATCTGCTTCGTGCCCGATGGCGACTATCCTCGTTTCCTGGGCAAGCGGCTGGGGGCGGACCACGCCGCGCTCGCTCCCGGCGCGCTGGTCACCACGGCCGGCGAGGTGATCGGGCAGCACGAGGGGTACGCGCGCTACACCGTGGGCCAGCGCCGCGGGCTGGGCGGCGGGCGCTCGCTGCCGCTGTACGTGGTCGGCACCCGCCCCGAGCGCCGCGAGGTGGTGGTGGGCACGGCCGACGAGCTGCACCGCGCCGAAGTACCCATCGGAGAGCTGAGCTGGCTGGCCACGCCGCCGGCGCGGGGCGAGGCCGTGCAGGTGCAGATCCGCCACCGCGCCCCCGCCGTCGCCGCCACCGTCGCCGCGATCGGGAACGGCGAGATCCGGCTGGATTTCGACCAGCCGCAGCGCGCCGTCACCCCCGGCCAGAGCGCCGTGATCTTCCGCGGCGACGTGGTGCTGGGCGGCGGGCGCATCGCGTCCTGACACGCCTTGGTGCGGAGGTACGGGGGTACGGAGGTACGGGGGTACGGAGGTACGGAGGTACGGAGGTACGGAGGTACGGAACGGAAGAACGGCGGGCGCCCGCAGTGGGTGCTCGCCGTTGCTGTCTTCGGTGACATGAGCCGGGTCGTGCGGTGCGAGGCAACGCACTCACGCACTCACGCACTCGCGCACCTGTTGGTTTTTCCGCACCGCCGCTCGACGCCACTACCAAGCCGAAACCCGATAAACGAGTGTCCCCGCCCCGCCGGTGCTGGGCACACGGCGAGGCGGGGGAGTACTGCGGCTGCGCAGCCTGAATCGAAGCTACCCACAACACCAGTTCCGGTCAATATCCACACCATCCATTTGTGCGGATGGTAATAATCCCTAAGCCGCGCGGTCCGGGGCGTGCACCGTGGTGGCGAGTGATGCCTGACGGGTCGCAGGTTTGCGGATAGATTGCCCCTGATCAATCCATGAGC
>DASSJS010000245.1:0-3223 GCA_035691085.1 Longimicrobium sp. | reverse complement strand
GGCGCTGCGGCACTACGTGGAGCTGGCCCGCAAGCTCGGCTTGCCCGCGGACTTCCGGATGCGCGTGGGCACCGAGGCGGTAAGCGAGGCGGAGGAGCTGGCGGGGGAGATCGCCAGGGAGTTCCCGCGTTCGATCTTCTTCATGGGGAAGCTGATCTTCCAGCACGAGGGCTTCTTCCACCGCGTGCTGCACAACAACACCGCCGACCAGCTCCAGCGCCGCCTGCAGTTCGCCGGGCTGAACGCCATGCTGCTGCCGATCCGCGCGATGGACCTGCCGCGCGCGGCATGAACCCGCTCCCGGCCTCTTCGCATCGTCTTTGACGCGGTCCACGGGATCGATGGAGAGTGAGCGATGACCATGATTCAGATCCGCGAACGCGGCGCGGCCGCCCTTCCGCGAGCCGGCCTCGGGATCGTGCCGATGCTGATCGCACTGGCCGCCTGCACCTCATCCGGGCGCCCCGCGCGCGAGCCCGCCAACGCGCGGCTGCTGGACGGGGAATGGGCGGTGGATTTCACGCTGGAGTCGCCGCTGCTGCCGGGCCACATGCCGCGCCAGCAGACGTTGCGCGGCCAGCTCGCGCTGCTGCGCAACCCGTCGCTCGCGCGGCCGGCGGACCTCTCCGGGCGGCCGACGCACTCGGGGAGCTACGCCACGCGCTTCGCCCCGTTCGGCTTCGAGATCGACGGCGGGCGGATGGCCCCGGCGCTGGAGGCGCGGGTCACCGAGCGCGACTCGGTGGAGATCGCGCTGCAGCCGGGGGATGCCGCCGGGGTGCGGATGCGGGGCGTGCTCGCGGGGGATTCCGTCGCGGGCACCTGGCTGTACGACCACGCCCGGGCCGGGGCGGCGTCGGGCCGCTTCGTGATGCGGCGCCAGCCGGGTATCGCGTCCCCGCAACGGAAGTGATGCGAATGGAACGGATGCTGGACTGACCGGCCGCTGGACCGGTGGCGTACGCCGCGATGCTGGCGTACGCCGCGCGCCTGCGGTTGCTGCTCATCAAATCCTGTCCTTCGGCGTCTTCTCGCCGCATCTTTCTCCTTGATTGGCGGCGGTCCGAGCCGCCCACGAGCCCCGTGCCGGGCCGCCAGGGCGTGAAAAAGCGGACAAACCGGTTCGCGCGCTCCGGCACGGCCAGGCCGTCGTCTTCCCTCCACCATCCCCGCGAGCCGTTCTGGCGCGCCCCACCCGCGCCCCCACCTCCGGTCCTCCCGCCGCGGTCCACGGCGTCGCGGACGAGTTCGAGCTCCCTTCCACACACGGGCGGCCGCGGCACCAGGGCAGCCGGGAGGAGATCTGGAATGGCACGGTACATCGCCTACCACGGTGTCACCGCGGCGCAGCACCAGGCTCGCGGCGACGCGCTTGCATCCCGCGGGTTTCGGCCCATCTCGCTGAACGTTTCCGGCGACCCGGCCGACGCGCGGTACGCCGCGGTGTGGGTGCAGCGCCCCGGGACCGAGTGGCGCACGGTGCACGGCTACACGGCCGGCGCGTATCAGGCGCGGTTCGACGAGCTGGTGGCCCAGGGGTTCGCTCCCACGCTGTTGAGCGCCACCGGCCCCGTGGAGCGCGCCACGTTCTGCGCGCTGTTCGAGAAGGGCGTGCGGACGCCGTGGATCGCCCGGCACGGCCTGGCGTGGGAGCCCGATTCCAACCCGGACACCATCACGTATCAGAACCGGCATGCCTTCGCCGACGGCTTCATTCCGCGTTGCCTGGTGGTGTACGGCACTCCGGAGCGGCGCGGCTTCGCCGGCATTTGGACGGCCAACACAGGTCCGGTGCCGTGGGGGTGGTGGTGGGCCGACCCGGACACGTACCAGCGGTTCTTCGATGCCGAGGTTCGCGCGGGGATGCGTCCGGCGTGGGTGGCCGAGGCCGAGGGGGGATGGATCCTGTCGGTGTTCCGCGGCGACCAGGTGGGCGAATGGTGGGCTCGTCACCGGATCACGGCGCAGGAGTACCAGGCGGAGTTCAACACGCGCGTTGCCGCGGGAGCGATCCCCATCATGGTGCAGGCCGGCGGAACCGGGTCCGCCACCCGCTACGCAAGCGTGTTCGCCAGGCGTGAAGATCCCCTCCCGCGCACCTGGACGGTGAACGGGGCACCCGCGAGCGCCGTGGTTGAGCTGGACCGGGCTGTCCGGCGGTTCATGACGGAGCATGCCATCCGCGCGGGTGCCGTGGCGTGTGGCCGCCGCGGGCGCATCGTGCTGGCACGTGGCTATACCTGGGCCGAGCCGGGCTACCCCGCCACGGTGCCCGGGACCCTGTTCCGCATCGCCAGCCTGGCGAAGATCTTCACCGCCGCGTGCATCGCCTGGCTGGTTGACACGAGGCGTCTGGAGTGGAGCACCCCGGCGTTCCCCTTCCTGGGCATCCATGCGCCGCTGCTTTCCACGCAGCTCCCGGATCCACGCACGCGCACCATCACGGTGGAGCAGCTGGTGCTGCGCCGGAGCGGGCTGCGCGAGGGCTGGGACGACGGGTACGACATGCGGAGCATTGCGCTCAGGCTCGGCATCGCTACCCCGCCCACGCGCGACCAGGTGGTGCGGTTCATGTACGGCGAGCCGCTGGCATTCGCTCCGGGAACGGACGACCGGTATTCCAACGTGGCGTTCACGGTGCTGACCTCGGTGATCGAGAGGGCGTCGGGCCGCTCGTACCTCGATTTTCTTCGCCGCGAGGTTCTGGCGCCGATGGGGATCACCGACATGCACGTGGCCGCGACGCGGAACGCCTCCATCGCGGGTGAGGTTCCGGGCTACGATGATCCCGGCATCGGTCCGTCACAGCTGCAGCCCGCCGCGAACGTGTGGGAACCGGCCGCATACGGCGGCGATTTCGTCCTGGAGAACGGGGAAGGGAGCGGCGGCCTTCGCACGTCGGCTCCCACGCTCGCGCGGTTCATCGCGACCCACCCGGTGTGGAACCAGGATCACTTCCATGTGGCCGGGCGGGAGCTGGCAACGCGCTACGGCACCCTGGACGGGACGTGCAGCGGCGCACAGTCTCGTGGCGACGGGCTCGACGTGGGGTACGTGTTCAACCGAAGGGTCTCGGGCGCCGAGCACGACCACGTCACCGCCCTGATCGGCGGTTATCTGGACGCGCATGGAAGCGCTTTGACCTGAGTGCTGGGTGCTGGGTGCTGGGTGCTGGGTGCTGGGTGCTGGGTGCTGGGTGCTGGGTGCTGGGTGCTGGGTGCTG
>DASSJS010000244.1:0-18417 GCA_035691085.1 Longimicrobium sp. | reverse complement strand
CGAGAGACGCCTCGTACGGGCCGGGGACGCCGTGCTCGTCGCGCGGGCCGGCGTTCCAGGTGCTGGGGACCACGGCCTGGTAGTTCCTGATCTTGCCGTTGTCGATCACCACCCAGTGCGAAAGAAGGCCGCGCGGCGCCTCGTGCACGCCGTAGCCGCGAATCTCGCCCCGGGGGAAGGTGGGCGCGTTGAACACCTTCAGGTCGCCGCGGCCGATGTTCTCGGCCAGCATCTGCCAGTGCTTGTCGGCCAGGTCGCTCAACACCGCCGCGCGGACGACCCGCGCCACGTGGCGGCCGAGCGTGGAGTGCAGCACGCCCACGCCCAGCGGAGTCCCCGCCAGGGTGGACGCGCGGCTCAGCGCCTCGCCGGCGTACTTGCGGATGAGCGGATGCCCCGTCGCGTAGCCGACCAGGACCTGCGCCAGGGGGCCCACCTGCATCGGCTGGCCGTTGAAGCGGGGCGCCTTCACCCAGCTGTACTTCTCGTCGTCCACGAAGTCGGTGTAGTGCGGCTCGGTGACACCCTCCCACGGGTGCAGCGTGTCGTCGCCCCGGTACCAGGCGTGCGCGACCGACTCGGTGACGCCGTCGCGGAAGCGCGGGTCGGTCCATCCCGTGAACGCCCTGGCCGTCGCCACGTCGCCGCCCATGAGGGTGCCGCCGGGGAGGTCGAACCGGGTCCCCTCCGCGTCGGTCGGCAGATCCTGGATGGCCATGTAGTTGGTGACCCCGGCGCCGTAGCCCAGCCACTCGGGGTACATCGCCCCGATGGCGACCACGTCGGGGAGGTACACCTGCTTGACGAAGGTGCCCACCTCGTCGAGCAGGTTCTTCACCATGAACAGCTTTTCCATGTTCAACGCGGCCTGGTTGTCCAGGTTCACCGCGTTGGCCACGCCCCCCACCGCCAGGTTCTGGATGTTGGGCGTCTTCCCGCCCAGGATCCCCACCACCTGGTTGGCCTTGCGCTGGTATTCCAGCGCCTGCAGGTAGTGGCTGACGGCGAGGAGATTGACCTCCGGCGGCAGCTTCATCGCCGGATGCCCCCAGTAGCCGTTGGCGAAGATCCCCAGCTGCCCGCCGCCCACCAGCTTCGCCACGCGGTCCTTCGTGGCCGCCAGCGTGCGCCACGAGTTCCCGGCCCACTCGCTCAGCCCGTCGGCCAGCTGCGCCGCCTTCTTCGGGTCGGCCTTCAGCACCTGCGTCACGTCCACCCAGTCGAGGGCGGAGAGGTGGTAGAAGTGCACGATGTGGTCGTGCAGCGCGTGGGCGATCAGGATCAGGTTGCGGATGTACTGCGCGTTCGGCGGAATCGGCAGCTTCAGCGCGTTCTCCACCGCGCGGACGGAGGTGATGGCGTGCACGGTGGTGCACACGCCGCAGATGCGCTGCGCGAAGAGCCACGCCTCGCGCGGGTCGCGCCCCTGCAGGATCAGCTCGATCCCGCGCCACATCTGCCCGCTGCTCCAGCTGCGGGTCACCTTTCCGCCCGTCACCTCCACGTCCACCCGCAGGTGCCCCTCGATGCGGGTGATGGGGTCGACTACGATGCGCGTGCCCATGGCTGCCTCCGGTGCGCGCGGGGTGCCGCGGGGCCGCCCGCCAGGATGGGGAAGTAGTTGACGGCCAGGACGTAGGTCAGGATCTCGCCCGACACCAGCCCGGCGGTGATCATCATCTCGGGGAACGAGGCGAAGTACCGCCAGCCGTGCCCCGGGTTGTAGGCGATCAGGAAGGTGCTGAACCGGTACAGCGCCCCCGCGAAGCAGATCATCACCGCCGCGCGGAAGAGCCGCCCCGGGTCGTTCCGCCGGCCGCGGTTCAGCAGCATCAGCATGGGGGTGAGGAACGCGGCCAGCTCGAACAGGAAGAGGAACGAGTGCCAGTCACCCTTCAGCACCAGCGCCAGCCTGCCGCGCGCCATCACGTCGATCACCCGGATCCACACGTACAGGAAGAGCGTCCACACCACCGGCGTCGCCAGCCCCGCCAGCATCGGCGTCTCGTCGCGCGTGCCGAAGGCGTGGGTGGAGAGGAGCGATTCGGCGACCACGACGGAGTAGCCCATCCCCACGCAGCTGAGCAGGAAGAGGAGCGGGAGGAGCGGCGTGCTCCACAGCGGGTGCACCTTCTGCCCGGCCAGCAGCATCAGCGAGCCGAGGGAGCTCTGGTGCATGGTGGGGAGGAGCAGCCCCAGCGCGATCACCCAGGGGAGCGCCTTGCGGACCTTCGGCTCCGCGGCCGTGGCGAAGGCGGCCAGCCGGGGGCGGCGGCTGGACTTCCACCCCTCCAGGAAGGCGGGGCTCACCTCCACCCACAGCACGATCATGTACAGGAGGATGCAGAGCGCCACCTCGAGCAGGATGGAGCGGGTGTTCCACTGCGAGATGAAGAGCGGGATCTTCCACACGTTCCAGAAGCGCCCCAGGTCGACCACCACGCCGAAGGCGCCCAGCGTGTACCCCAGCGCGCTGGTGAGCATGGCCGAGCGCACCAGCGGGTGGTACTTCCCGCGGTTCAGGACGTAGACCAGGATCGCGGTGGCGTAGCCGCCGGTGGCCAGCGCGGTGCCCACCACCACGTCGAAGGCGATCCAGATCCCCCACGGATAGCCGTCGTTCAGGTGGCTCACCGCGCCCACGCCGCTCACGAAGCGCCAGGCAAGCAGCGCCCCGCCGATCGCCGCCACGACGGCGAGGAACACGGTGACCGGGTTCGCCAGAGGGCGCCGCAGTGGCCGCGGCCGGGGATGCGCGAGCGTGCTCATGGCGCCGCCTCCCCGTCCGTCGAGCCCGACGCGCCCTCGCCGCGCTTCCAGTTGCGGCGCACGGCGGCGGCCAGCATGGCATACAGCGCGACCGGCGCCGCGAAGCCGGCGTAGAGGGTGTGCTGCACGGTCTCGGGAAGGTCGGGCACCGAGCGGGTTCCCAGGTCGGGGAGGCCCACCCGGTCGAACGGGATCCCGGCGGGGGAGAGGAAGAGCACCTGCGTGCCGCCGCCGTCCGTCTCGCCGTAGACCTTGGGGAAGTACTGGTGCGGGTTGTCGGCGATGCGCTTCCTGGCCTCGGCCAGCAGCGCGTCGCGCTTGCCGAAGATGATGGCCTGGCGCGGGCACACCTCCACGCACGCGGGGAGCTTTCCCTCGCGCAGGCGGTGGGCGCACATCTCGCACTTCACCATCTTCGGGACCGACTTGTCGAACTCGAACTTCGGCACGCCGAAGGGGCACGCCACCTCGCAGTAGCGGCAGCCCACGCAGCGGTCGCCGTCCCAGGTGACGATCCCGCCCTCGCGCTTGCTGAACGCGCCCAGCATGCAGGCGCTGGCGCACGCCGGGTCGATGCAGTGCATGCACTGCGCCTTGAAGAAGCAGTACTTCTTCCCGTCCGTGTCCTCGTAGACCTTGATCACCGTCTTGGCGCGGCTCGACAGGTCCACGGGGTCGTAGTACATCCCCTCGGGATCCTCGTACGTGAGCCCGTTGGCGTCGCGGCAGGCGCCCATGCACGCCTTGCAGCCGATGCACAGCGTGCTGTCGTACAGCATCCCCACCGCGCCCTCGGGCGCCGTCTTCGCCTCGCGTGCCGCGGCCTGCCGCGGGAGGGCGGCCACCCCGGCGGCGCTGGCGCCGGCCACGGCCAGCACCTTCAGCGCACCGCGTCGGTCCATCGGCATCTCACACCTCCTTTCCGGCACCCGCCGGCACGTCTTCCCCGGCGGTCTGGCGGGGCCCGGCGGCATCGCGGGTCAGCTTCTTCGCCATCACGAACGCGCCGCCCGCCACCGCGCCCAGCGCCGCGCCGGCCACGCCCGCGGCCACCAGCCCGGCCTCGCCCTGCTGGGTCGCGATCGGGGCATAGGTGGCCGGGGGATTGGGGTGCGGCACCGGCAGGTTCTGGAAGAGCGGCACGTTGAAGGCGATCCCCTCCATGGTGCAGCCGAAGCAGGGGTGCCCGATCCCGATCGGCCAGGCGCCCGGCACCTCGCAGAAGGGCTGCAGCGAGCAGTTGGCGTACGTCTGCGGCCCCTTGCAGCCCAGCTTGTAGAGGCAGTACCCGGCACGATGCCCCGCGTCGCCGAAGCTCTCGGCGAACTCGCCGGCGTCAAAGTGCGGGCGGCGCGGGCAGTCTTCGTGGATGGTGCGGCCGTAGGCGAACTTCGGGCGGCCCTCGGCGTCCAGCTCGGGAAGGGTGCCGTAGGTGGCGTACTGGAGAACCGTGCCCAGCAGGTTGTAGGGGTTGGCCGGGCAGCCGGGGAGGCTGACCACGGGCTTGCCCCCGAGCACGCCCTTCACCCCCGTGGCGCCCGTGGGGTTCGGCCCCGACGAGGGGATCCCGCCCCAGCTGGCGCAGCTGCCGAGGGCGATGATGGCGCCGGCGTTCGCCGCGCACTCCTCCAGCGACGCCCGGGCCGTCTTTCCGCCCACCTTGCAGTAGATCCCCCCGTCCTTCGTGGGGATCGCGCCCTCGACGATGAGGACGTACTTGCCGGCGTTTTCCCGCATGGCCGTCTGCTTGGCGGCCTCGGCCTGGTGGCCGGCGGCGGCGAACACCGTTTCGTGGTAGTCGAGCGAGATCAGGTCGAGGACGAGGTCGTCCAGCCCGGGGTGGCTGGTGCGGAGCAGCGATTCGGTGCAGCCGGTGCACTCCTGGAAGTGCAGCCAGATCACCGACGGCTTCCGCCCCGCCGCCGCGGCGCGGATGAACTCGGCGGCCGCCTCTTTCGGCAGGCCCACGCTGGCCGCGGCGATCAGGCAGGTGCGCCTCAGGAAGGCGCGGCGGCTGATGCCCGGGCGAGCGGGCCCGGCGGCCAGGCCGGAGGGAAGAAACATGGTGCCTCCCGCGCAGGGTTCCCCCGCGGCGGCACCCGGTCGTCCGTCCGCGGTTACCCGGTATAAAGCCACGCGGCGGGGCGGCCGGGTGTCCGGCCGGCCCCGCCGGCCGCGTCGGGCGGATGGAGCGTTCGCTGTGGGGACATTGGATGGCCGGGTGCCCGGCCCCGCGCCGGCGTCCCCCGCCGGTGGGGAAATCTCCGTCACCCCGGCGCCGGCACGGGGAAGCACCGGGAGCCGGGGCGGAAGAGCGGCCCGGAGCCTGGCTCCGGGCCGCGACGGGCCCAGCGTCCGCCGGCACGATCCGGACGGGCTACCGGGGTGCACCCACGGGCTCCGAGATCGTCTCCAGCACCTTCTCCAGGCGCCGCGGGTGGTCTTCCCCCTCTTCCCGCAGCAGGTCGGCCTGGGCGATCACGCCGTGGAGGACGCCGTCGCCGTCGGTCACCATCACCCGGCGCACCCGGGCGCGCTTCATCGCCTTCATCACTTCGTCGATGCTGGCGCCGGGGCGCACCGTGGCCAGGGGGTCGGTGGTCATGTGCTCGCGTACCGCGCAGTCGTGGGCATGCCTCCCGGCCAGGTGGCGCACGACCAGGTCGCGGTCGGTGATCACCCCCAGCAGCGTCATGCTCTCGCGGCCGTCCACCACGGGCACGGCGCCGATGTCCTGGTCGCGCATGATCTCGGCGGCGCGCAGCACCGTCTCGTCGGGAAGCACCACGTACGGCCGCGGCGTCATCAGCTTTTTCGCTTTCATCACACACCTCGCGTGGATGGGAACGCGCGTCGCGGGCGCGGGCCAGCGCCCGTAGCTCCAACGATGCGCGGAGCGGGCGCGAGCGCCTGTGGTGGGGATTTCGACACGTCTGTCGGGCGGATGGCTCCATGCGCGCCCCGGCGGCGTCCGCGTCCTCACCGGCACGGGTCCTCCCCGTGGTCGAGCGCGCGGCCGCTGGCCGCGGTGACGAACGCCCACTCGTAGCGGTCCGCGCGCAGCGTGAGCTTGAGCACGCCCCAGGTGCCGTCCAGGCGGGCCTCGCTCCCGCGCGCCCGGCGGCGGAAGGGCGTGTGGCGCGCGCCCCCGGTGCCCACCACGAAGGAGCGGATCCCCCGCCCCGGGTCTGGCCGGCCGTCGGGGGTGAGCCGCAGGAAGCGCTCGTACACGTGGTCGTGCCCGGAGAGCACCAGGTCCGCCCCCGCGTCGTACAGCGCCCGCCAGAGGGGGGCCACCGGCGCGTTGTCGCCGTGCACCCCCGAGCTGAAGCGGGGGTGGTGCAGCACGGCCAGCGTGCACCGGCCGGGATGGGCCGCCAGGTCGCCGCGCAGCCACTGCTCCTGCGCCGAGCCGGCCGCCATGGGGGCGCTGGTGTTGAGCATCACCACGTGCCAGGCACCCAGCTCGAAGCTGAAGTACCCGCGCCCCGGCGGCCCGGCGCGCTCGCCGAAGTAGGCGAAGAACGCCGCGGCGCCGCGAGTGTGGTAGTCGTGGTTCCCCGGCGCGGCGCGGGTACGCTCCAGGTGCCGCCCCCAGGTGGGCGTGTAGCACGCGCGGTACTCCGCCCCGCTCCCGTCCACGTAGGCGTTGTCGCCCAGCGCCAGCACCGCGCCGGGGATGGTGTCCAGGATGGCGGCCGTGTGCTCGTCGCCCGGCGTTTCGCACGACGCGATGTCGCCGGCGGCGAGCACCACCACCGAGTCGCCGGGCGCGACCGGGCCCGCCACGGTTCCCTCTCCTCCGAAATACGCCTGCCCACAGCCGGCCGCGGCGAGCGCGATGCCCAGCGCGGTCACCCGCCGGCGGTGAAGCGGATTCGCGTGTCTCATGGTCCGGCCCTCGTGTTCACGGGTGCGGCCGGCGCCATCCGCGCCCGGGAGGGAGCCGCGGTGGGCGCCGGGGCGGAAAGCAGCCGCGCGGGCATCGCCAGCCGGGTGAGACGGAGACTGTGGCTCGCCGGATACGGAGGCGCGCCCCTGGATCAAGCTAGGCGGAGGGCGGCGGGCGGCAGTCCGGAGAACCCGGCGGGCCGTGTGGGACAACACCGGTGCCCCGGGCCGGGCGGGGCCGCGAATGCGCCGTGTCTAGCGTGGACGCCGGGGGTGCCGGAGGATCTCGATCGCCACCGTCCGCACGCGTTTCCCGGGGGGGAGCCGCCGCGGCCGCACCCGCCCGCGACGGGAAAACCCGCCGTGCCGTGTAGGCCGGTGAGCCGGGATCGGCGGCGCCGAAGACGGTAAAATGCCGACGCGGTTCGCGGCGACGGCCCCACGGGCGAACCCGCGTCGCCGCGCGATCCTTGGCACGGGTGCCTCGTCCCGCAACCGACGGCTGCGGCCGTCCCGGACACGACCTGTTCCATGAACCGTCTGCTCCTGCTGCCCCCCACGGCGGCCGCCGGCATCGCCCTGCATCCCAACGGCCCCGCCCCCGCCGGCACCGCCCCCACGAACGGGGCCGCGCCCGCGCAGCCGCGGCGGTGGCGTCTGCCGCGCCCCGTCCGCCGCGCTCCCATGCTGCCGCTGGCGCTGTACTACGGCGCGCTGGCCGCGGCCTGGGCGGCCCTGGGGATGCTGGACCCGGCGATCGTGGGGCGTGGCCCGGAGGCCGCGCGCTTCCCGAGCGAGATGGCCGTGCTCGTGGCCATGATCGGGGCGCTGGCGCTGATGGGGCCGGTGGTGTGGGTGTACATGCTCACCCGCCGCCTCCGCTACGATCCCTCGCTGGTGCACAGCCTGATCATCCTCCCGGTGGTGACCGCCGGGATCTTCCTGGTGATCGAGAACAGCCTGGCGCGCGCCTTCTCCCTTGCGGGGATCATGGCGGCGGTGCGCTTCCGCAACACCCTCCGCGAAACCCGCGACATCGTGTACATCCTGCTGGCGCTGGGGATCGGGCTGGCGGCGGGCGCCCGCGCGCTGGACGTGGCCGTGATGATGTCGGGCGCCTTCAACGTGCTGGTGCTGGTGCTGTGGAGCTTCAACGTGGGCTCCATCTACGCGGCCGGGTCGGCGCGCAGCGGGATTCTCTCGGTGGGCGAGACGCGGCTGCTGCTGGGGACCACGCCGGCGACCCGGGCCGAGGTCCGGCGCGGTGCGCTGGGCGAGGTGGACGGGCTCCGGCCCGACGGCGTGCTGCTGGTCCACACGCCCTCGGCCGAGGCGGCGCGGAGCATCGTGGAAGAGGTGCTGTTCGAGGGCACCCGCGAGTGGCGCCGCGCCGGCCGGGTTCCCAACCGGCACGGCGTGGAAAGCCTCGCGTACCTGGTGCGGCTGCGGAAGAAGCAGGCGCGGCCGGCCGAGCTGCTGGGAAACCTGGACGAGTGTTCGATGCACGTCCGTGCGGCCGAGTACCTCCCCCTGAGCCGGGACGTGGACGGGAAGCACGGCCGCCGCGGAAACCATCGCGGCCGCGGCGGCCCGGGAGACGGCGATGACGAGGGGTGACGAGCGGAGGGGCCACGACGCAGAAGAGGAGAAGGCCGATATGTACACGATGAAGCGATCCGCGCATGCCGCGCTGGCCCTGGCGGCGGTGATGGTGCTGCCGGCGTGCGCCACCACCGAATGGGGAACGGCGATGGACGTCCCCCGCCACGTGGAGCTGCGCCTGGAGCCGGCGGCGTGGACGCTGGCCAACAGCCAGGGCGACGCCCGGCTCTCCATGCGCGAGTACGTGCCCGCGGGCGAAAGCCTGGAGCGCTGGACGCGCTTCGTGTCGGTCCAGACGTTCAGCGACGCCCGGGTGCCGTTTCCCGGCGCCCGGTGGGCGATGTCGGAGTGCCGCGCACTGCTGCAGACGCGCTGCCCGGGCGCCACCTGGACGCTGCTGAGCGAGGCGCCGGACGACGGGACCTACGAGTGGCGGATCTCCGGGTGCCCGGGCCAGCCCGACCAGCACGAGGTCGGCCGCATCCTGCGCCTGGGCGGCACCTGGGCGCGGGTGACGTTCACGGTGCAGGGCCGGATGGATCCCGCCACGCGCGAGGAGTGGCTGCGGCGGCTGGGCGAAACCCGGCTCGTGGCAGGGGCGTGGTGACGGCCGGGGAGGGTGGCGGGGTGCGGATCGAGACATGGCGGGGCTCGCGGCGTGGCTTGCCGCGAGCCCCGCTTCACCTTCCACCGGCGAATCCCCTGGGGCGCCGGACCCCGCCCGCACGACATCACCGCTCCGGCCCGCGCACTGCGAGCCGGGGATGAGCTGAGGGGTTCTCTTCGCTCGCGGGGAACTCGCCTTCAATCCTCTCGAGGCGGTTCGATCAAGCGGTACCAGAAGGTGTAGCGGTAGTGCGTACCGTCCGCCGCCACCATCACGCGTAGCGCGATGCGGTCCTGCACGGGGTCGAAGACGAAGCAGAGGAGCCCAACCGGCCGCCAGGGATCCGCGCCCGAGGCGGGGGACGGCGCGACCGGCACCACCTCGTCCCCGTGCGACGATCCGTGCGCCGCGACGGTCTCGATGCCGCGCGGGCCGCGGCTTCGCAGCTCCAGCCCGCCGCCGGCGGAGGGACAGGCCACGGGGCGCGGATCGAATGCGGCATCGCGGACAACGGTGATCGGCCCCCGCCCGGTGTTCCAGAGCCGGAAGCGGACGGTGGTTGCGTTCACGCGGGTGCGGACGGCGATCACCGAATCGGTGAACAGGTAGCCCCGCTCCCCCGGCTCCATCACCGGCTTGGACCAGGTGGCGGGCGCGCCCGGTGCGGCGGAGCGCTCCACGGCCTCCAGGCGCATCCGCGGGCGCGCGTCGTCGCCCAGGGGCATCAACAGGCACCCGCCGAGCAGCGGGAGGGCCACCGGTACCGCCAGCTTCATCCACATAAGACCCGTCTCCGCTTTCATTACGCCCTCTCCGGGTAACGCCGGAGAGCACGCTCTCGACTGTGCACACGCCCCGCCTTTGACCTTCCCGCATCGAACGGTCGCCGGCTCCCACGCTCCCGCCACATCCACGGGCGCGCAGGCCACACGCGTTACGGAGTCATGGCGACCTTCTGGGAATAAGCCATCCGGCGGGGCGGCAGGCTGTCAGGCCCGCCCCGCCGCGCGCGTGGGGCCGGTGGAGCGCTCCGCCGTGGGGACCTGGAAGGCCTGAGCTCCGCCTTGCGGCGACGCCCTTTCACCGGCGTACGGGAATCTCCGTCATCCGGAACGTCCTACCCCTGCGTGCCCGCTCCCGGCCGATCGCCGGCACCATCACGCGCGATTCGGCTCGTTCTCCGGACACGGATGGAACTCGGCCAGGGAAGGGGAAAACCCAGCAATTGTGCAGGCCCTAACGCCAGCCGGCGCCCCTCCTCCCGCCTCATGATCGTGAGGTCGGGGGTTCGCGTCCCCGCTTGCTACTGTCAGACGAAGGCCCCCCAACGAATTCCGTTGCGGGGCCTTGCCTTTCGAACACCGGCAGTCACCGGGATAGTGACAGAGGGGGCATCTCCCCAGGGCCAGCGGTCGAAATTTCTCGATTCATAAAGAAGTCCAGTTTCGTACAGCGAATCACCAGCGGGCGAATCGAACCCAGCCGTGCGGCTGGACGCGATTGCCGCTCGTACGCCGCCGTTCCCTCAGAACACCACCGTCACGCTGTTGCTGCACCAGGCGGTGCCGAACTTGGTGCTGTACTTCCCCGCCACGCAGATGCGGTACGTCGCCTTGCTCCCGACCTGTACCGGGCCCAGCGCGTCCACGTAGCCGCCGGTGTTGTCGATAGAAGTGCGCACCACCACGCCCCCGCGCACCACGTCCACCTGCGCGGCGCTCCCCGGCTGCCAGCTGAGCGTGGCGATCCCCAGGCCGTTCACCCGCGCTCCCGTGGCGGTGAGCGCCTGGGGCATGATGAACTGCGTGGTCGCGCTCGCGGCGGCCGAGCTGGCCGAGGTGCCGGCCACGTTGTAGGCCCGCACCCGGTACCAGTAGCGGGTGCCGGGCAGCAGGGAGCCGTCGGTGAACTGCGTGGCCCCCGCGGCGGCGGTGCCCACCTGCGCATAGGTGCCCGCCACGCCATTCACGTCGGGCGCGCGCTCCACCTGGTAGCCGTCCTCGTTGGTGGCGGCGTCGGTCCACTCCAGGCGGATGGACGAGGTGGAGAGCGCCGTGGCCCCCACCCCCGTCGCCGCGGCCGGGAGGAGGGGCGGCGTGGCGCTGGCCGCGTTCGACGCCGCCGGGCCGCCCAGGTTGAAGGCGCTCACCCGGAACCAGTAGGTGGAGCCCTGCGTGAGCCCGGTGCTGGTGTACGCGGTGGCGTCGGGCGGCAGCGTGGCGACCGTGGCCCAGGTGCCGGGCGCGCCGGCCGCGTCGGGCGCGGCCTCCACCGTGTAGCCGTCCTCGCCCGCCGCCTGGTCGGCCCACGCCAGCGCCACGCTGGTGCCCGATGCCGGCACCGCGGTCAGGCCGCCCGGCGCGGCGGGCGGGGGCGGCGCCGTCACCACCACCGTCGCCGTCCCCGCCGGAGAGCCATCTCCCGGCGTGGCGGTCACCTGCACCGCGCCCAGCGCGTACGGCGCGGTGAACACCCCCGCGGGCGACACCGAGCCCGCCGGCGCGCTCCAGCTCACCGCCGCGCCCACGCTGTCACCCGCCAGCGTCCGCGCGTACGCGGCGAGCTGCACCGTGCCGCTCGCCACCACCTGGGCGGAATCGGGGGTCACCAGGGTGCGCACCGGCGGCGTGGGCGCGGCCAGCCCGCCGCTGGCGGCCGAGAAGCCATCCACGTCGACCGTGTTCGGCTCGTACACGTAGATCCCCACCGAGCCGTTCGGCAGCGCCGCGTCGTTGCTCTGCAGCGTCCATCCGCCGGGCTCGGGCGTCCCTTCCGGCCACACCTTCACCCGCAGCCCGCTTCCCAGCGCGCCGAAGCGCATCCGGTACCACACTCCCGGCGTGCTGGCGAACGGCTTCGACGCCATGAAGCTCCACGCCCCGGCGTCGAAGCGGTCGATCTCGATCTCGCCGGCGCCGGTGCGCAGGTAGGCCACGTACGCGCTCTCGGCCCCGCCGCTCATGGTGTGGCGCAGCGCCAGCCCCGGCCCGCGGTCGTCGCCGTCGCCCATGCGGAAGCGGATGAACGCCTCCTGGTGCACGGTGGTGTCGGGGATGGCGTCGAGCCGCAGGATGTGGCGCGCCGTGGCGGCCGAGGCGGCGCGCAGCAGCTGGCCGTCCACCGCCGCCGGGTCGGCTTCCACGCTCCAGGCCACGTCCGCGGGCGCCGAGGTGGCGGTCCACCCGGCCGGGGCGCCGCCGGGGGCGCCGGTGGTGAAGGTCTCCACCCAGGTGCTCCCCACCGGCGGCGGGGGCGGCGGCGGCGCGGGGTCCACGGCCCACACGTCCCAGTACACGGTGCCCAGGTCGTGGTTGGCCACCCCCGGCCGTCCGCTGGGGTAGCGCTCGTCGTACACGTCGATCGGCCATCCCACCGGCTCGGCCGTGCCGCGCGGCCATACGCGGGCGTGGATCTGCGCGCCGATGGCTTCCAGTCGGATGCTGTACCACTCGTCGAGGTTCCAGGCCAGCGGGATGTCCTGCAGCTGCAGGTAGACGTTGTTCTCGAAGGTGGCCAGCACCACGTTGCGCGTCCCCGTCGCCTGGTTGTCCACGAAGTACAGGGCGTAGCCGTGGGGATCGGCCGAGGTGCCGCCCAGGCGCACCGCCGCCGCGCCCAGGTATGCCACCGGGGCCCCGGGGTCGCGCGCCGCCACCGTGAACTCGGTGTACACCGCCTGGTTCTGCAGCACGCCGTAGCCGTCGTACGCCAGCGCGTAGCGGTTGCGCGAAACGTCCACGCTCGACCACGCCAGCACCTTTCCGCCCGTGGCGCCGGGCTCGTCCTTCACCGTCCACACGGTGCTGGGCACCCACGCGCCCGACCATCCCGACGGTGGCGTGCCCGCCGTCTCGGCGCCGAAGTCGGTCTCGAAGCCGCCGGGGAACACCGTGCGCGTGGCCGGCGCGGGGCGCTCGCGCGGGGCGGTGCCCAGGTCGCCGCTGCACGCGACCGCCAGCACGGCGGCCGCCGCCAGGCGCCCCATGCGCGCCGCTCGGATACTCACGATCTCACGTGTCATCGCCGTTCTCCGTCGGGGGGGGGAAGCCCGGACTGCGGGCCGCGGCGCGCGATGAGGGGCGCCCCCGTGGCCGGATCAGAGAAGGCGAGCAGTGGCGGTGCCACCGCCAGATGAATCCTGGGTGCCGCATAACCGCTTGCGCCGCAACTGGATGCGCGAATTGGCCGCGTCCGCCCCCGCCGCGCTCGTCGTGCCCCGGCGTCACGTGTGGCGTTCCCGCCGCAACGTTCCGGCTCGCGCGGGGCATCCACGGACGCGGCGCCGCCGATACAGGGGTGTCATACCAGATAAGGGTGTTCCGTAACCTCGGAGAAAACCCAGCGTCGTCATCCTGAAGGAGTCTAAGCGACTGAAGGATCTATACTTAACCCCACAATACGGCTGATAGGGCCATCGATCTTTCGCTCAACGGATCAAGCGGGTTTCTGAAGGTGCCCCCGTGGCTCACATCATCGCGTCAGCCGGATTCGGTGTCGCGCGTCCCGTTTCCCTAAACAGCAACTGCGTCATCGGGGGGATCGAGACACACACGGCTTGGTGCCGTTTCTCCGGGTTTGACCTCGGACGCCGGACGATTGCCGGGTCGTGAGCCGCGGATTGAGCGAGGGTGTCCACTTTCAAAAATTTCGATACTTCGCCCCGGCGCGGACTCGGCACGCGTGATCTTGAAGAGGCCCCGCGGCCCGGTTTCCGTGCGTTCCCTTGCCTCTCTTCGTCACGCGCCCTTCCCGTAACCGCGGCGGGGGATGGACGAAGGCCCATGAACCTCGGCTCGTCGCCCGATCGCCCCTGGCCATGGATCGATCCCCCGAACGCGAAGGGGGAAGCCGTCGCCCCGGCTCCCCCGCCTCGTTCGATACGTCCCCGTCGTTCACACTCAGCACTCAGCACTCAGCACTCAGCACTCAGCACTCAGCACTCAGCACTCAGCACTCAGCACTCAGCACTCGCCTCACCCGCGATCGAAGCATCCGTCGATCACGGCGCGGGCGCCGTGGCGGGTCCGTCCACGCCGCTGAAGCCGTCGTACAGCACGGTGTTGGGCTCGTAGATGTACACGCCCAAGCCGCCGGTGGAGAGCGCGCCGTCGGTCACCGTGAGCGTCCACCCGGCGGGCTCGGCCGAACCGTCGGCCCACACCCGGCCGCGCAGGGTGCTCCCTTCCGCGCGGAAGCGGATCCAGTACCACGTGTTGGGCGAGCTGGCGAACCCCGCGCTCCCCATCCAAGCCCATCCGCCGTTCAGGAAGCGGTCCATCTCGATGTCGCCCGCGTTGGGGCGGAAGTACAGCACGTACGCCGATTCCGACGTGCCGTTCATCGTGTGGCGCACGGCCACCCCCGGCCCGTACGTGTTCCCGTTCGCGAACCTCATCCGCACCAGCACCTCCTGCGTCCCCACGCCCGTGCCCAGCGCGTCGGCGCGCAGGATGTGCCGCGCGGTGGAGGTCGCGGCGCCGCGCAGCACCCGCCCGTCGGCGGCCGATGCGTCGGCCTCCACCGTCCACGTCACGTTCGCGGGCGCCGAGGTGGCCGTCCACCCCGCCGGCGCCGTGCCCGCCGCGCCGCCGGTGAAGCCCGTGGAGAAGACCGTGCTGGGCGGCGGCGCCACCACCGTCACCTCCGCCGTGTCGGCCACCCCTCCCGGAGCCGTCGCCACCACCTGGTAGGCGCCGCCCGCCGTGCCGCCCGTGAACACTCCGCCCTGCGTGACGGCGCCGCCCGTGGCCGTCCACGCCACCCCCGGCACGGCCACGCTGTCGCCGTTCGCCAGCACCCCGTACGCGGCGAACGTCGCCTGCGCCCCGGTCGCCACGGTGGCCGAGCCGGGGGTCACCACCAGGTGCGCCAGCGCGGGGGGCGGGCCGGGCTGGGCGGGCGTGGGCGCCGTGCCCCCCTGCGACGCGGCCGAGAACAGGTCGAAGTCCACCGCGTTGGGCTCGTACACGTACACCCCCACCGTGCCGGCGGTGAGCCCGGCATCGTTCCCCTGCACCGTCCACCCCTGCGGCTCGGCCTGTCCGTCGGCCCACACCCGGGCGCGCAGCTGGCTCCCCAGCGCGGCGAAGCGGATCCAGTACCAGCTCCCGGGGGTGGAGGCGAACGGCGCCGAGGCCACGAACTGCCATCCCCCGTCCTTGAAGCGGTCGATCTCCACCAGCCCGCTGTTGGGGCGCAGGTAGGCCACGTAGGCGTTCTCGGCCGTTCCGTTCATGCTGTGCCGCACCGCCAGCCCCGGCCCGTAGTCGTCGCCGTTCAGCAGCCGCAGCCGGGTGAGCGCCTCCTGGTCGTTGGTGGCCGCCGGAAAGCTGTCCAGCTGCAGGATGTGCCGCCCGGTGGAGAGCGAGGTGCCGCGCAGCACCCGCCCGTCGGGCACCGTCAGGTCCGCCGCCACCGCCCACGCCACGTTCCCCGGCGCCGACGTGGCCGTCCACCCCGCCGGCACCGCGCCCGAGGGGCCGCCGGTGAAGGTGGCGCTCCAGCTCTGCCCCGCCGGCGGCGGCGGCGCGGGCGACACGTCCACCGACCACGCGTCCCACGTTACCGTGCCGTTGTCGTGGTTGCTCACCCCGGGGCGGCCCACCGGGTAGCGCGTGTCGTACACGTCCACCGCCCACCCGCCGGGCTCCGCGGTTCCGCGCGGCCAGACCTTCGCGCGCAGCCGCCCGCCCTCGGCGCGCAGCCGAACGGCGTACCAGGTGTTCTCGCTCCAGGCCAGCGGCACGTCCTGCAGCTGCACGTACTGCCCGTTCGACCAGGTGGAGAGCACCAGCGACCGCGCGTTCGCGTCGCGGTTGTCCACCAGGAACACCGCGTAGCCGTGCTCGTCGGCCGCGATGCCGCCCATCCGCACCGCCGCGGCGCCCATGTAGCGCACCCCCGAGGCGGCGGGCACCACCTGCACCCGGAGCTCGGTGTACACCGACTGGTCGCCCACGTCGCCGAAGCCGCCGAACGCCAGCCCCCAGCGGTTGCGCGAGGCGCCGGTGGACGACCAGCGCAGCGCCTGCCCGCCGGTGGCCGTGCTGTCGGCCACCACCAGCCAGCCGCTCCCCGGGTCCCACGGCTGCGTCCAGCCGCCGGGAAGGTACCCGGCGCCATAGTCGTGGAAGTCGGTGGCGAAGGTGCTCCCGGTGGGCGCCGGCGGGGTGGGCGGCGGCGGGGGCGGCGGCACCGGCACGTCGGGGCGCGCGTAGGTGCGCCACAGCCACCCCTGGTAGTCGGAGTTCCCCAGCACGCTCCCCGCGCCCGAGGCCACCATCGCCGCGTCGTACCCCGCCAGCGCGCGGAGCTTCACGACGTGCCCGGCACTGTCCAGGTTGGCGGGGCGGTTCCCGGTGTCGTAGCCGGCGTACCCCGTCACCGTCCACCCCGCGCCGGCGCGGGCGGCGTTCACCGCGTCGCCGGTGGCGGCGTGGTCGGGGTGGTCGCCGGGGTTGGCGGCGCGGTTCCAGTCGTGCACGTGCATGCGCACCGGCCCGCCGCCGCTCTCCATGTCCACGATGGCGCGGAGCGTGGTGGACAGGTCGCTCCACGAGGCGTAGGTGGTGCTGCTGTCCAGCGCCGTCACCGGGGTGCCTAGGTCGCGCAGCACGCCCAGGCTCCCGCGGCCGAAGCCCAGCCCGGTGCCGCTGTTGCCGTCGCCCACGCGCAGGAAGTACGCGGCCGACTTGCCGCGCGCGCAGCGGCGGATGGCGTGGCCGTGCACCGCGGCCGGGGCGCAGCTCCACGCCCCCCCGCCGCCGGCCACCGAGTCGGCGGCGGCCAGCGCGCCGCGCTCGCGCGCCTTCCAGTAGGTGGTGTCGGGGTTCCCCGCGTCGCCCGCGGTGGTGAAGATGAACAGCACGCGGTCGGCGCCGGGGTACGCGGCGGCCGTGCGGTCGCCCATGAACAGCTGCCAGTCGTCCTGGTGGGCCACCGCGAACACGTCGGTGGAGAGCGGAACCACGTCGGCGCGGGCGTGCGGGGCGCCTGGGCGGCCGGGGGCGGCCAGCGGCTGGCCGCGGTCGGTGCACCCGCCCAGCACCCCGGCCGCCGCGATGGCCGCGAGCAGGGGGGTGACGACGGTGCGGCGCGAGGGAGCGAGGGGAGCGGGCATCCGGGCTCTGGCGGTCGGAAGGGGGAACAACGGCAGGCGCGCCGCGAGCCGTCCTGGGCCGGCGCGCGTGCGCGGGGGTGCCGGCGGCCGGGGGGCGGCCGGGGCGGACGGTGTGGGAAGGCAGCCGGGGTGCCGCGCGGCGGCGGGGGGAGAAGGGGCGCTAAACGACTGCGGGGGATGGAGATGCGGATTGCGGCGGCACAGGTGGGCCGCTGTTTTCGTCGCTGGCCGGCGGCAGGTGTTGCGCGCCCGCGCCAAACGTCCGGCGCGGCGGGTCACGCGGGACCAGGACGGCATTCACCACGTTCACCGCCAGCTCGCGGATCACGGGGACGCGGTGCAGCAGCGGCAGCCCCTTCACGCACCGGTCGGCGCGGCGCTCGATGCGCAGCCCCGACGCGCGCACCACGCGCTCGAAGCGGCGCAGCGTCATCCGGTTCAGCCCGCTCTCCACCTCTTCGTAGCGGCGCGCGCCGTCGTGGCGGTAGCGGGCGCGCACGGCCATCACCGTGCGCTCGCTGAACAGCAGGTTCACCCACGGCACGCGGGTGAAGAAGTGCATGTGGCTCCCCGAGGGGGCCAGCCAGGGCGGGCCGAAGGTGACCAGCACGCGCCCCCCCGGCGCCAGCGCGCCCCGCATCGCCCGCAGCACCCCCACGGGGTCGCCGAAGTGCTCCATCGCGTTCTGCGAGATCACCACGTCGAAGCTCCCCGCCAGCGCGGGCGGCAGCGCGGCCGCGAAGCGCAGCCGCCGCGGATCGGTCCCCATGCGCCGGGCGAGCGACCGCGCCGACCGCAGCACGCGCTCGTTGCTGTCGATCCCCAGCACGAACCCCGCGCCGAGCCCCGCCAGCGCCAGCGCCTGCCACCCCCCGCCGCAGCCGAAGTCCAGCACGCGCCTGCCGCGCACCAGCGCCTCCAGGTCGGGGAAGGCGGCGCGCAGGATGTCGAGCGCGTTCGCCTGGTTCCACGGGTCGCGCGCGGCGGCGTGGTCCTCCGCCTCGGGCGGGCGTGACAGCGCGCCCAGCACCCACTCGCCCACGCGGCTCACGCTACCACCTCCACGTCCCGGGACGCCGGGCCGTTTCCGGGTGATTCCGGCGAAGGGGCCGATCCCTCGGTGGCCTCGGCGGCGAACTCAGCGGCGGCCTCGGCGGCCTCGGCGGAGAGCTCGGCGGCGGCCTCGGCGGAAAGCGTGGACGTTGCGGCCGTCGGTTCAGCAGCCGCGCCGGTGAGGCGATCGGGCTCCGGCGGCGTGCTGGATCCTGAAACGAACTTGCTGGGTGCTGGGTGCTGAGTGCTGGGGTCCGCTCCCGTGCCGGGGCCGGGGTCGTGCGCGGCCGGCGCGGGGTGAAGCGGGGCGATGGGGATCTCCCGCATCGGGTGACGCGGGGCGGGAGCGGGGGATGGATGGGGCGGCGGCGAGCCG
>DASSJS010000243.1:0-16379 GCA_035691085.1 Longimicrobium sp. | reverse complement strand
GGCTACGCCTCGCTCGCAGTCCCCTGAAGAATCTCGAATTCCTGAGGAGCTGGCTGCGTAAATCTTCGTGTCCCCCAACTGCGTAAAACTTGGTGTCACTGGACACGTGGCAGGAAACAGCCGTGCCAGGTGCAGCAGGTCGTCGGATACCAGCCGGCCGAGTGCTCCGGAAATCCGCTCGAACTCTCGTTGCGTATCCAGGGTGCCGAGATCCGCCGGGCTCGATGCCACCACCAGCACGTTGAGCGGAGGCTCCACGGGAAAGGGCCGGACGGGTACCGGGATGTCGAGATACCGGATCAGTGGGGTGAACGACGACAATGCGAGAAAGCTCTGCCCGTCGAACAGGAGCTCCCATGGAATTCCTGCCAGCGCCGGCGATTCAGCGAGGCGGAGTTTGATCCGGAGCCCCGTCTCGTTCCTTTCTGCGTCGGTGCGCGCGACGGCAAATCGTTCACCAACGGTCCCGTTGAGTAGCGACCGATACAGTGCCAGCCCGAACCGTTTCGCCGCGTCCAGGGGAGATCGGTCCGGGTGTGCCGAAGTCCAGCCATCGGTCAGCATTTCGCGGACCGACGCGAGTTCGGCGCTGGTTACCGCGAGTTCCAGGCTTTCGGAAGCCTCGCCATGTGCGCTCTCGACGCGGACACGAAAGCGACCCTCACCGTTTGGGTCGACCCTGAGCGCGAAGTCGTTGTATTGGATGCGCACGTGTGTACCTGTCGTGGAGAGATTGAAGAGCGGCGTAGATGGTTTCCATTGAAGATCGTGAGGGCGGTCTTCAACGCGGATGCGTGTGGAGGCCACGGATCATCCGGCCATGCTGTAGCTTTAGACGGTCATCCGAGGCAATATTACCGGCTGAATGTCAATACTTTTTATCGAAACAATGCGGCCGAATTGATTAAGCCGAAACAGATGGGATGGTGACATGATGGCCCACGTGGGTGGGATCTCGGCGTGTCATTTCGGTTCTCGGGCGGGGGCGTACTTACGGCGAAACAGGGTCACCGCGGCTGAAAGATAGAGGTATTGCGACAAAACAGTTCTTTGCCGACAAATTATGCCAAATTTTCAAACTTGGCGGGAAATTCCGGCGAGGCTGTCTGGCACCCAGCCACCCGGCAGGGTGCGACTGTAACCCTCGAGCCTGGGGCATCCAGCGCACCGACACCTGATTCCACACGGTAGATACCCACGTGCACGCTCATACCTTCCGTCCCCTACCGCGGCGCGATGCGCCAGAGCTCGCCGCTGTCCTCGTCGGTGATCACGTACAGGGCGCCGTCGGGGCCCTGGCGCACGTCGCGGATGCGCTTGTTGCGGTCGGTGAGCAGGTGCTCCTCGCCGGTCACGCGGTTGTCGCGGATCACCAGCCGCACCAGGCGCTGGCTGGCCAGGCCCCCGATGAACAGGCTGCCGCGCCACGCGGGGAAGGCGCTGCCGGTGTAGAACTGCGCGCCGGAGGGGGCGATCACCGGGTCCCAGTAGTAGACGGGCTGCTCCATCCCCGGGCGCTGCGTCTGCGCCTCGCCCAGCGCCGAGGTGATGGTGCCGCCGCGGTACTCGATGCCGTACGCCTGCAGCGGCCAGCCGTAGTTCTTCCCCGCCTGGATGCGGTTCAGCTCGTCGCCGCCGCGGGTGCCGTGCTCGATGATCCAGAAGGTGCCCGATGGATCGAACGCCGACGCCTGGATGTTGCGGTGCCCCATCGACCAGATCTCGGGGAGCGCGCCGGGCTGCCCCACGAACGGGTTGTCGCGCGGGGCAGTGCCGTCGGGGTTGATGCGGAGCGTCTTGCCCAGGTGGCTGCCTCGATCCTGCGCCTGCGGCCGCGTGACGTTGTCGGAGCGCTCGCCCATGGTCACGTACAGCATCCCGTCTGGCCCGAAGGCCAGCCGCGAGCCGAAGTGCATGTGGTTGGTATAGGTGGGCCGTGTGTGCAGAATCACTTGGACCTGCTCCAGCCGCGTGCCGTCGGCCGAGAGGACGCCGCGGGCCACGCTGGTGCCGTTGCCACCCTCGCGCGGCTCGCTGAAGCTCCAGAAGATGGTGCGGTCGCTGGCGAAGCGCGGGCTGAGCGCCACGTCGAGCAACCCGCCCTGCCCCGCCGCGTCCACCGCCGGCACCCCGGCGACCGGCGCGCCGACCTGCCCGTTGGCGCTCACGACGCGCAGGTTGCCGCCCTTCTCGCTCACCAGGAAGCGCCCGTCCGGCAGCGGCTCCACCGACCACGGCTTGGCCAGCCCGCGCGCCACCACCTGCACGGTGTAGGCGACGCTGGAGCGAATGCCGCAGGTGCGCGTCTGCCCCGCGAAGGCCGGCTGCTGGCCGGTGCCGTTGGCCGCGCGGGTTTCGAGCGGGGTGCATCCCTGCCCGGCCGCCTGCGCGGACCCGGCGGACACACCTTCGCCCGGCGCGGTGCCGGGATTCATCCGCGGCGCGCACGCCGCAAGGGCGCACACGAGGATCAGGAGTACGGCTCTGGTCTGGCGCATTCGGGTACTGTCCGGCGTCGGTGGGATTGCCTGGTACAGGGTTCGTACAAGGCCGCACCCCGCTGCAAGAACGGTGCGCCTCACCATCATCGCGCCGTTCGTGCGCGGGTGAAGTTCATTCCCCCGACGCTTTGCCGACGCCGCGCGAAAGCCTACATTCGCACGGTCATCTGGATCGAACGCTTGCGGCCCGGCTCGCTGACCGGCGGCTGAAGCCGCGGCAACAACTACGAGAAGCCTCGCAAACCGCGCGAGGCTCCAACAGCCTCATGCCCTCGCCCTTCACCATCGACCCGAACATCGCCCGAGCGCAGACGCTGCCGGCGGAGGTGTACCGCGACCCGGCGTGGTTCGCGTTGCAGAAGGAGCGGGTGTTCGCGCGCAGTTGGCAGATGATCCGCGGCGCGGAGCGGGTGAAGGCGCCGGGTCACCTCCTTCCCTTCACGCTGCTGGAGGGGTGCCTGGACGAGCCGCTGGTGCTGGCGTGCGACGACGAGGGGGTGACGCGCTGCCTGAGCAACGTCTGCACGCACCGCGGCACCATCGTCTGCGAGGGCGAGACGCACGCCCGCGGGATGCGCTGCCGCTATCACGGCCGCCGCTTTGGGCTGGATGGGAAGATGACGTTCATGCCCGAGTTCGAGGGCGTGGAGAACTTCCCATCACCCGCCGACGACCTGCCGCGGCTGCCGCTGGAGCAGTGGGGGCCGCTCTCGTTCACCGCCATCGACCCGGCGTGCACTTTCCAGGAGTGGATCGGGCCGGTGATGGAGCGCGTGGGCTTCCTTCCGCTGCACGAGTTCGTGTTCGATCCTAACACCAGCCGCGACTACCTGATCGAGGCGAACTGGGCGCTTTACGTGGACAATTACCTGGAGGAGTTCCACATCCCCTACGTGCACGCCTCGCTGAGCGACGCGCTGGACTACTCCACGTATCGCACCGAGACGTTCGACTGGTGCAACCTTCAGCTGGGCACCACGAAACACGCGGCCGAGGCGTTCACGCTGCCGGCGGGGCACCCGGATTCGGGGGAGTTGATCGCGGCGTACTACTGGTGGCTGTTCCCCAACCTGATGCTGAACTTCTACCCGTGGGGCCTGTCGCTGAACCTGGTGCAGCCGCTGGGGCCAACACGCACCCGCGTCAGCTTCCTGAGCTACGTGTGGGACGCCACCAAGCGCGAACGCGGCGCAGGCGCCGGCCTGCACCGCGTGGAGATGGAAGACGAGGAGGTGGTCGAAGCCGTGCAGAAGGGCGTCCGCTCGCGCCTGTACCACCGCGGCCGCTACTCACCGCGCCGGGAGGTAGGGACGCACCATTTCCACACGTTGTTGGCTGGCGTCAGCCTCGAATCGCGTGCTTCAGCCCTTCCTTGAACTCTTCGAGCGCATCGCCAAGGCCAACCGCGGACAGGATGCTTTTGAGAAGGTTGTCGATCGCGTCCAGGAGCCGGCGCAGCACGTCGATTGTCGGCAGCTTTCCCCACAGCTTGGACCAGTAGTTCACGATCTTCTGCTTGAAGCTGCGTTCCGAGCCGGTCAGCCCATACTCATCCAGCCTTGTGACCGGCGTGGCCTTCAGCCGGTCCCGCAGTGTATCGAAGCGCGGCTTTGCCGAATTCCACGCCAGCTTCATCTCTGGAACCAACTCCTGGATGAAGATCGGCTGGCCCAGTGCATCCGAGAGCGTTTCGGCTTGCGCGACCAGATGGTTGAGCAATTGTTCGGTTCTGTCCAGGAACTCGGTAAGCGCGGTTACGTCAGGGTCTTCGTTCGCAGGCTGGTCTACGTTTGACATCGGCGCATCCCGTGTTGAGGGGGTGGAATGCCGGACTAGCCTTTCATCAATGCCGACCGAAGTGCCGCGTGCCGAGCCGCCGCGTGCACGGAATCGGACGCTTCACGTCAACGCATGCACACAACGGGGCCGGTGGCGTGTGCCACCGGCCCCGAGGTGTGCCGTCTACGACGTCCCTGCGATCAGCTGTTCTGCTGCTCGGCGTTGCCGTTGCCGGTGTGCGAGCCCAGCTCCTGCGGCTGGGCGGTGCCGCCGATGTCGATCTTGCGGCGGCGGGCCTTCTCGCTCTTGGGGATGCTCACGGTGAGCACGCCGTCCTGGAACGCGGCGTTGATGTTCTCGGCATCCACGTCACGCGGGAGGACGAACGAGCGGGCGAAGGTGCCCCAGCGGCGCTCGGCCAGGTGGTAGCGGCCCTCCTGCCCCTCGGTGCGCTCCTCGCGCTTCTCGCCGCGGATGGTCAGGACGTTGTTCTCCACGTCCACCTCGATGTTCTCGCGCTTCAGGCCGGGCATCTCCACCTGCACGCGGATCTCGCGCTCGGTCTCCACCACGTCGGTCTCGGGGGCGCGCATCAGGTTGGCGGTGGTGCGGCTGCCGCCGTTGCCGAACACCTGGTCGAGCAGGCCGAAGGGGTCGGCGGGAAGGCGGTTGTAGGTCGGTGCGATGGCCATGGTGCTTTCTCCTGTGCTGGTGGTCAGGCGCCCCCCGAAAAGGGCCGCTACACGGGAAAAATCGAGTGTCTGCGCGGGTCCCGTCTCCCGCGCGGCTGCCCCGGAAAAAGGCAAGCGGCGGACCAGCCATCTTCGGCCAAAAAGACAAACTCTTCGATCAATCCGACAGACGAAACTGCATCGTCGGCAGAGCAGGTAAGCTCATCCGCCGGATCGGGGTTGGGTGCCGTCTGGCGAAGATCCCCACGAGGCGGCTGAAGCCGCAAGCTCGAAGGGCACAAAGCCTCGCAAACTGCGCGAGGCTGTTCCAGCCGGAGGACCGTCCCCCAGCGGGTGAACCCGCCGGCCAAGGACGGCACAAAGCCTCGCAAACTGCGCGAGGCTGCAGGAGCGGCATCGGTGCGATCGGCGTCGCCGGCAACGAGATGAAAACCCGCCCCGCACCGGGAGAAGGTGCGGGGCGGAGTCTTTCCATCGATCCGCAAGAGATCAGGGGGAGGGAGTCTCCTCGGCCTCGGCGACGAGGTCTACCCAGGCGATGTAAACCGGCCCGGGGGCCAGCTCGCCCGGTTTGGTCTTGATGGAGCTGAAGTTGACCACCATGTCGAGGTACGGCTGGATGAGGTTCTCCACCTGCGTGCCCGCGGTGCCGGGGATGGTGTGCAGCAGCGCGTGCTGTACCACCCGGCCGCTGGGCGTGACCACGAACACGATCACGTCGTTCTCCGCCATCCCGCTCGCGAGGACCTGCGGATAGTACCGCTCCAGCGCCGCGCGCGGGGTGAGCTTCACCGCCGGAGCCGCCTCCGCCGCCGCGACAGGCGCCGCCGCGGGGGCGGGGCTCGCGGGAGCGGGCGCCGCGCACCCGGCCAGCACCAACGCGGCGAACGGGGCGATCCTGCGGCGGGCGGTCATCGCGCCGTCTCCGGCTGCGCCATCTGGAAGGCGATGGGGAGCGAGAGCTTCACGCGTACCGCATGGCCATCCTTCGCCGCCGGGCGGAAGCGCGCGGTGTTCACCACCGCCAGCGCGGCTTCGCGGAACTCGGGGCGCGAGGCGGTGATCACCGCGGGGCTCCGCGGCAGGCCGTCCGCTCCCACCACCATCTCCACCGTCACGACTCCCTCGATTCCCGCGTCACGCATCTGCTGCGGATACGTGCGTTGGAGCAGCCGAGACATCTCGGCGGAGTTCACCACCTCGGGAAGGCGGTCCACCTCGCGCAGCATGTACACGCGCTCGGTGTCGGCCTGCATCGCCGTCCGGTGCGAGGATGCGGGGAGGAGCGGGGCGCGGGCGGGCGCGGGGAGCGCGGCCAGCGACACGGCGGCCATCGCGGTGACCGAGGCCCAGGCCAGCACGCGCCGGCCACGATGCAGGGGAGCACGCAGGGTCATGGCGTTGATTCTCCTTTCCAGGAAGGAAGAGGGTTCCGAGAAGGCCGCGAGCGGAACCGGCGCACCCGCGCCGCCCCGGCGGCCCACGTCCAGCAGCAGGCGCCCGTACGTCTGCACGTCGCCCGTGGCGCGCAGGGTGCGCGCGTCGCAATCCACCTCCATGGCCAGCCGCAGCCGCCGCAGCTGCCACCACACGGCGGGGCTCCACGGCATCAGCGCCGCGGCCACGAGGCCGGCCAGCAGCAGCAGCGGGTCGCCCGCGCGCAGGTGCTCGCGCTCGTGGCGCAGCATCAGGCGCTGCAGCGGCTCGTCCCACGCCAGCGTCCAGCGCGGCATCACGATGCGCGGGCGAACGAAGCCCACCACCGCCGGCCCGACGGACGGCGACACCAGCACCCGCTCGCCCGCCATGGTCGCCTCGGCCCAGGCGCGGCGGCGCCGGGCCAGCCACAGCGCAGAGACCGCCAGCCACGCCGCCACCGCCAGGGTGGACGCGCCCCACGTCCAACGCAGCACCGCCTCCACCTGCCCGTGGAGAAGCGGGCCGCCAGGCCGGGAAGATGACGGCGTGACGGGCGCCGGACTCACCGGTATGGCCTGAAGGTCCGACCCCGGGGCGAGCGCGGCCGAAGCCGGCCCGCCCCCCTCCACCACCGCCGGACGCGGGAGCGCGAAGGGGAGCACCAGCGAGGCGGCGAGCGCGGCGGCCCACGCGCCGCGGGCGGGCAGGCGCAGCAGGATCAGCGCGCGCTCGGCGGCCAGCGCCGCGATGCCCGCCAACATCGCCACGGCGGCGGCGAACGCCATCCAGGCGATCATCCCTCACCTCGCTCGCGAAGGCGCTCTTCCAGCAGCTTCTGCATGCGGCGCAGCTCGTCGTCGCCCAGGCCGCGGTCCGAAACGAGATGCGTGAGCAGCAGCTCGGGCGAGTTTTTGAACAGCTTGCGGGTCAGGCGGCGCAGCACGCTGGTGCCGGCGTCCTGGCGTTCCACCAGCGGGTGGTAGCGGTACGCCTTGCCGGCCTCGGTGTGGCCCGCGTACCCCTTCTCCTCCAGCGTGCGGAGAATGGTGAGCACGGTGGTGTAGGCCAGGTCGTCGGCCAGCCGGTCGCGCACCTCGGCCACGCTGGCGCTGCCCAGGTCCCACAGCACCGACATCACGTCCAGCTCGCGGTCGGTAAAGGTGATCTCCACGGTGTTCCGGCGGTTGGGGTGGAAGGCGTCGCGGGGTGCCCCGGGCGCCGGGAGCCGTCGGCTGCGGCGGGACCCGACCGGCACGCCGCCACGGATCACGAGAGCCTTCATCCGGGGCGTGCGCACCTGGTTCAACGCGCCCGTGACGGCTTCCCGGCTGGTGCCGCGCGCGTCAGGGCGCGGCGGCCGCGGTCCGCGCCGGGGCCTGGCCGTCGCGCTTGAGCTGCACCAGGATCAGGCTCACGCCGGTGGGTGCCAGCTCGCCGGGCTGTGACTTGACCACGTTCACCGAGGCGATGCGGTCGGGGTTGCCCGTCAGGCCGTTCAGCCGGTTGTTGCCCTGGCCGCCGTTGGCCGGCGATGCCGCGATGTACTCGTGCTTCCGCACGCCGCCGTCGGCGTCGAACACGAAGGCGATGATGTCGCCCGCGGGCATCCCGTCGGCCAGCACCTGCGGGTAGTACTGCTCCAGCAGCGCACGCGGCGTGAGCGGCGTTTTGGCGAAGCTTCCCTGCGTGCCGGCAACCTGGCGGGTGCCGCCCATCGACGGCTGCATGGTGGGCATGGGCGCCTCGCAGGCGGCGATGCCGAGCGCGGCGGCCACGGCGCCGAAGCCGGCGGCGCGGAGGATGGGGCGGCGTACACGGGGTGCGGTCATGATGCGGATTCTCCGTTCCAGGGTTGATACGGGTTCGGCGAAGGCCGCGGCGGCGGCCAGCCGGGTTTGCGTGGCGCGGCGCCCCACTTCCAGCAGCACCGATCCATAGGCGTGCACGTCGCCGCGGCGGCGGAGCACGCGGGCGTCGCAGTCCACCTCCACGGCCAGGCGGAGGCGGCGCAGCTGCCACCACACGGCCGGGTTCCAGGGCGTGAGCACCGCGGCGGCGAGCGCGGCGGCCAGCAGACGGGGGTCGCCGGCGCGCACGTGCTCCTGCTCGTGCTCCAGCACCAGCGCGCGCGCCCGCTCGTCGGCGTCCACCGCCCAGCGCGGCAACACGATGCAGCTGCGCAGCAGCCCCACCACCGCCGGCCCCACGTTGGGCGACACCAGCACGGGCACGCCGTCCACCTCCGCGGCCGTCCACCCGCGCCGGCGGCGCCGGAGCGCCCCCGCCATCCCCGCCAGCGCCAGCAGCGACGCGGCGGACGAGGCGATCCACACCGCGGCAAGCGGCGTTTGCAGCCGCCGCGGGTCCAGCGCGTCCAGCAGCCAGGGCCGGGAGCGCCGCGCCGCGGTGATTCCACCGTCCAGCATCAGCGTCTTCGGCAGCGTCTCGCCGCTCCCCGCCACCGGTGCCGCCGGCCGCAGCGAGCCGATCGCGCGGGCCGCGGCGGGGATGGCGAGCGTGAGCAGCAGCGCGCCCGCCCACACCCAGCGCGTGGCGCGGCCCAGCGGCCGCAGCGCCTTCTCCAGCGCCGCGGCGCCGCCCGAAAGCAGCGCGCCCACGGCCACGCAGTACAGCATCCAGTGTGCGATCATCCGCCCGTTCCCCGGCCGTCCGCGGCCAGCATGGAGGTGCTCCGGCGTGCGTTCCTACTAGATCTATAGTAGATGCTAATGGCACCGCTTCCGGCTGTCAACTAATTTTCTAGTAGATGAAGGCGCGGCGAGACAAAGTGGGATGCTCGGCCCGTAGGGCACGGTAGAAAAGCGAGAGGCCGCCTCACGAATCCCGTGAAGCGGCCCTTCGCCACCTGAACGGGGATGGTGGCTGATTCCCGGCTATGTGTCACCCCTTCGAATGTTTGGTTCCGAGCCCCGCCCAGAGATTCTTCGGCGCCCAAGATGATACAGTGCCGTCACTTACGCGTGGCCAGCCTCAAGATGACATCGTCAGGTGTCAATACAATGCCATGGGATGCAGAGGACCAGAGGTCAGCGACGGACCCTCTGGTTCTCTGGTCCTCTGGTGCTCTGGGTGAAAATCAACGCACCTTTGCGCGTGGAGACGAAGCCGCGGCTGGTACCGGCCAGACGGCAGTTACAAAGCCGCATTCAACTCTCGCGATGCCCGTGAACCGCCGGGGAACCGGGGTCGTTTACCGCCGCCGCACGATCCTTGCGCGCCGCGCGGACGAGATCGCGCAGGTGGAGACGGACGGATGCCAGGGAGAACAGGGATGAGACGGACGACGCAGGGAATGGCGGCGGGGGCGGCCGTGGCGGTGCTGGCGGCGTGCGCCGCGCAGCAGGGGGCCGGGACGTCGGCGCGGCCGCGCGAGTTCAGCGTGCCGATCTACAACGCCAGCAACCAGCAGGTGGGCTCGTTCACCGCAACGCAGGTGAGCCCGGACTCAGTGCGGCTGGTGGTGATGGGGAGCGGGCTGCCGGCGGGGACGCACGGCACGCACCTGCACGCCGTGGGGCGGTGCGACGCGCCGCAGTTCACCACCGCGGGCGCGCACCTGAACCCCGCCAACCGCCAGCACGGCATGCGCAACCCGCAGGGCCCGCACCTGGGCGACCTGCCCAACCTGGTGATCGGCGCCAACGGGCAGGGGCGGATCGAAACCATCGTGCGCGGCTCGCTGACGCCGGGACGCGCGCCGCTCTTCGACGCCGACGGCACCGCGCTGGTGGTGCACGCCACGGCCGACGACGAGGTGACCGACCCCTCCGGCAACTCCGGCGCCCGCCTCGCCTGCGGCGTGCTGGCGGCGCCCACGAGCTGAGGCGATCGAGGCCGGCTATGCTCGGGAAGCGGCCTCTCTCAACGGCAGTGAACGAAGAGCAGCGAAGATAGGCAGAGATAAACAGAGAACGGCAACGGCGGTTCGTGGTTCTCTGCCTATCTCTGCTTATCTCCGCTGCTCTGCGTTCATGCGGTTGCTGAATACAGAATACACGAAAAAAGGACGGAGCGATGCGCGCCCCGTCCTCTTCGTGTTCGCCCTTCCGTACCGCCGTACCCCCGTACCTCCGCACCCGCCGTTCAGCGCAGCCGCATCAACAGCTCGCGGTTGGTCTTGGTGTCGTTCAGCTGCTTGTTCAACAGCTCGATGGCGTCCGTCGGCTGCAGCGAGTTGAGCGCGCGGCGCAGCTGCATGGCCTTGTCGAGCTCGTCGGCGGCAAAGAGCAGCTCCTCGCGCCGCGTGGAGCTCTTGTCCACGTTGATGGCGGGGAAGATGCGCCGGTCGGCCAGGTCGCGGTCCAGCACGATCTCGCTGTTGCCGGTGCCCTTGAACTCCTCGAAGATCACCTCGTCGCCGCGGCTGCCGGTGTCGATCAGCGCGGTGGCGATGATGGTGAGGCTCCCGGTGCCGCCGCGCACCTTGCGCGCGCTGCCGAAGAAGCGCTTGGGCTTTTCCAGCGCGCCGCTGTCGATGCCGCCCGAGAGCATGCGCCCGGTGCCGCGCTCGGTGGTGTTGTAGGCGCGGGCCAGGCGGGTGAGCGAGTCGAGCACGATCACCACGTCGCGCCCGCTCTCCACCTGCCGGCGCGCGTGCTCCAGCACCATCTCGGCCACGGCCACGTGCCGGTCGGCCGGGCAGTCGAACGAGCTGGCGATCACCTCGCCCACGCCCAGCATCTCCATCTCCGTCACTTCCTCGGGGCGCTCGTCCACCAGCAGCACCAGCAGCACCGCCTCGGGATAGTTGGCCGCCACGCCCTCCATGATGTTCTGGAGCACCGTGGTCTTGCCGGCCTTGGCCGGGGCCACGATCAGCGCGCGCTGCCCCTTCCCCAGCGGGGCGATCAGGTCGATGATGCGGTTGGTGTGGTCCTTCTTGCGGCCGGCGCGGTCGAACTCCAGGCGCAGCTGCTCGTCGGGATAGGTGGCCGGGAGCGAGCCGAAGTCCACGCGCTCGCGGGCGTGGCGCGGGTCCATCCCGTTCACGCTGGTCACCTGGTCCATGGGCGCGCTCTTGCCGCGGCCGGGCGGCGTGCCCACCGAGCCCTCCACGCGGTCGCCCGTGCGCAGGCCGAAGCGGCGGATCAGCGACTGGCTCACGAACACGTCGCCGTCGGCGGCCTGATAGCCGTACCGGGCGGTGCGCAGAAAGCCGCTGCCGCTGGGCAGGATCTCGAGGAGCCCCGAAGCGGCCGGAGCGGTCGCGGGGCGCGCTTCACGCTCCGCGGTGGAAGGCTGTGCGGAAATGGTCATGCAGCTGGTTCCAGATTGCTTTTCCAGGGAACGCGGAGACACCGCCGGCTGATTGCCGGAAGAATGGAGATTGCCTCGTCTCCGAAGATCTGCTGGTATTGTGACAGAGGGGCTCGCCGGGCTACGTCAAGTTACGTGCCGCGAAGCGGCAGGGGGGAAGCTGACGGCCATGCCATTGAGCGAGTGCCGGGAAGATAGCGAAATGCCCATGAAACGCAAGCATTCCCGGCCGTCTTGTGGGCACCAATACACCCCCGGCTCGCCAAAGTGCCACGGCGCGGCACGCGCGCCCGGCCGCAGTCGCGAATCCATCCGTTTACGCCCCGCCCACGCGAGCGGCGACGCCAACGCTCGTTGTAACGGAGACCGGAGGCGCGGGGGATTGGCATCGCCGCGACCGGGCCACGGGAAAGCCCGCCTGCGCGACTGCTGGCCCGGGCACCCCGTCCGAGCGCGCAGCACGAGTCCTTGGGGGCCGGCACATCGTGTCCCGCCGTTCTCCCCGCACTCGCGCACTCGCGCACTCACGCACCTGTCCGGCCGTCCAGCCATCCGCCCGTGTGACGAAGTGAGCGCCCCGCGCGTCACATCCGCATCCCCACACCCGATCGCGGCGCACGGGCCCACGTTTTTGCGACGCTGGCGCGAAAGCGTTAACGTGCCTATGTTTACGCGCATCCCAACGCCATCTCCTCCGCCGTCCCCCCGATGGCAACGCTGATCGAGCGCTCGCTGAGCCCGTACAACAACTTCCATCCCCACGAACGCCGCCGCCGCGCGATCGGCGTGGGGCTGGGGATTCTCCTGATGCTGGCCTGCCTGGGCGCGGCATTCTTCCGCACGCAGATCGTCCGCAACGGCGAGTTCTCGCTGCGCAGCGACGACAACCGCTTCCGCGTGCAGCCCATCCCCGCCCCGCGCGGCGCCATCCTGGACCGCAACGGCAAGGTGATCGCCGAGACGGTCACCGGCTACACGCTGCTGGTGGCCCCCGGCCCGCCCGACTCGGTGCGCTTGCGCCTGGCCCCGGCCGCCGGGGTGATGGGGCTGGACGCCGCCCGCATCGACGAGCTGGTGGAGTGGGCCGCGCGGCACCAGAGCGAGCCGATCCCGGTGTCGCACACCCTCACCTTCGCGCAGGTGAGCTGGTTCGCCGAGCACGCCGCGCAGGCGCCGGGGCTCAAGGTGGAGCCGTACCCCATCCGCCACTATCCGGCGGGGGCGGCGGTGGCGCACGTGGTGGGCTACGTGGCCGAGATCAGCGACCGCGAGCTGGAAACGCAGCAGTGGCGCGACTACCGCAGCGGGCAGAACATCGGCAAGGCGGGGCTGGAGCGCGAGTACGAGCGGACGCTGGGCGGCAAGAGCGGCGCGCGCTACGTGGAGGTGGACGCGCGCGGCAAGCTGGTACGCGGCGTGGGGCAGCAGCTCACCCAGGACCCCGCCCCCGGCGGCGACGTGCGGCTGACCCTGGACCTGGACCTGCAGCGCTACATCCACCAGGTGTGGCCGAGGGACCGCAACGGCGCGGTGGTGGCCATGGTGCCCAGCACCGGCGAGATCCTGGCCATGTACTCGGCGCCCAACTACGACCCCAACCTGCTGGTGGGCGGCATCCCGCGGGCGCTGTGGGCGCAGCTGAACACCGACCCCGGCCGGCCGCTGCTGAACCGCGCCGCCAACGGCACCTATCCGCCGGGCTCCACCTGGAAGCTGGCCACCGCGCTGATCGGGCTGGAGCGCGGCGCCATCACCCCCACGCAGGTGATGCCGATCCCCTGCACCGGCGGGATGAGCTACGCCGGCCGCTACGCCCGCTGCTGGTTCCGCGAGGGGCACGGCCCGCAGAACCTGCTGCAGGCGATCCAGAACTCGTGCAACGTCTACTTCTACCAGCTGGGGATCATGCTGGGGCTGGACGTGCTGGCGCGCGAGGGGACGCGGCTGGGCTTCTCGCGCAAGACGGGGGTGGACCTGCCCAGCGAGAAGACGGGGACGTTCCCTACCGGCAAGGACTGGTACGTGAAGCGCTTCGGCTGGCGCCCGGCGCCCAGCGAGGTGATGAACGTGGCGATCGGGCAGGGGCCCAACGACCAGACGCCGCTCAGAATGGCGCAGTTCTTCAGCGCGCTGGCGGGTGACGGTACCGCCCGCGCCCCGCACCTGCTGATGCGCCCCGACGCGCCGGTGGAGACCAACCTGAACGTGACGCCCGCCACCCTGGCGGCGGTGCGCGAGGGGATGGCGCGGGTGATCGAGGAGGGCGGCACCGCGCACGCTGTGGAGTTGCGCAACTGGGCGCTGATGGGGAAGACCGGCACCAGCCAGAACACCGCCGACCCCAAGCGCCCGCACGCCTGGTTCACGGGGTTCGCGGGGCCGCGCGGCGGGGCGCCCGAGGTGGTGGTGGCGGTGATCGTGGAGTTCGGCGAGAGCGGCGCCCACGCCGCCGCGCCGATCGCCGCCGAGGTGGCCGACTTCTACCTGAACCGCAAGCACGGCCGCCCCACCCCGCCGCTCCTGTCCGCCGAGAGCGCCCGCGTGGGCGCCATGATCGGCACCGGCGGCACGCAAACGTCGATGAACGCCGTGGACAGCGCCCAGAAGCGCAGGAACTGAGCGTCCCCGCGAAGGACGGTGGGACGGATCAGGGCCGGCGGATCGATGTTGATCCGCCGGCCCTCGTCGTCCGGATCGTTCTGAGGCCGGGCCATAACGCGAAAGAGAAACGTCGTCGCTACGCGGCTTCGTCCGCGTGTTCGGCCGCGCGCGTTTCCCGCGCCCGGATCGCCGTGGCAATCGGGCGGAGCACCTCGTTCACGGCTTCCGACGTCGAGAATACGTCAGCGACGTCGGGGTCGAGCCGTACCGTGCGGAAGGCGCGAGCATAGCGCTCGGCGTACTTTCCGACTTCGGCGTCGGTGAAGTCGTACTCGGGGAGCATGTCTTCGCCGGCCTCAACGCCACCTGGATTCTGCATACGTCCTCCGTTCGTGCCCGGTTGCCGGACGCGCGCTGATGATGCGAATGACTTCACCGCGATCGGCATGGACTACCACCAGAAGGCGGCCTTGCTCCGACACACCCAATGTGATCCAGCGCTCCTCGCCAGGTGAGTGCCGTGGATCCGGCCGCGTTCGCGCAAAGGGATCGCCGAAAACCGTCTGTGCTTCATCGAACGAGACACCGTGTTTCCGCTGGTTCGACGCAGCTTTCTCCGTGTCCCACTCGAATCCGAAGCTCATGGCTTCAACCTAATCGATCGCATCCACCTGGCCAACAGACAGTTCAGTCCCGTTCCACTCGCCCCCCGCAATCCCGCCGCTCGCCAAGCCCGATCCGCCGCTCACCCGCCCCGCCGTGTCCGCACGCCGGCCGTGCGCGCATCGTTCCGTCGCAGTCTCAAGTGAAGTCCCTGGAGAGAAACGACTGGCGCGAGAACGAGACATGTACCGGATCATCCTCCTCACCACCCTGGCGGCGCTGGCGGTGGCCACGGCCGAGGCGCACGGGCAGATCGGCGGCCCCGCCGCGCCGCAATCCGCCGCCGCTCCATCCCCCGCCACCCCCTCCGCCGCGGAGCCGATGCCGGCGCCCGACGCCGCCCGGTTGTGGCGCGGCACCATCACCTATCGTGTGTCCGTCGGCGCCGACACCACGGGGGCGGACACGGCGGTCTGGTCGGTGCGGGGCGCGGAGCTGTCGGCCGTCGACCGGATGCACGTGATGCGCACGGTGGCGGTGGTGGAATCGCGGATGGCGCTGCCGTCGTTTTCACCGATCGCCAGCACGGAAACGCGCGCCGGGGCCGTGGGAGCCAGCGAGTCGCGCATCGCCTACGTACAGGGGCGGGCACGGGGGACGCTGGCGATGGGCGGGCGCGAGACGGCGGTGGATGACGAGGCGCCGGCGGGGACGTACGACTTCGCCGCGCTGCCGGCGCTGATCGCGGCGCTCCCGCTGCGCAGCGGGGCCGTCTGGACGGTGCCCGCGTACGCGCCGTATGTTCGCCGGGTGAAGGCCTACCGCGTGGAGGTGGCCGCGGTGGAGACGGTGGGCACGCCGATGGGCCCGGTGCGCGCGTACCGCGTGGCGGTGACCGGCGGCATGGCGCCGATGCTGTTCTGGTTCAGCGAGGCGGAGCCGCGATGGGAAGTGCGGGGCGAGGTGCCGGCGATGGGGGTGACGATCGAGCCGCGGAGCCGCACCCCGTGAGCTCGCCGCCCGCGCGCGACCACACCGTGGGCGGTGCGGTGGCGGGCGCGTTCCGGCACGCGCCGCCCGCCGCCCGGTGGTACTTCGCCTGCTCGGCCGTCTACATCGCGGGGATGCTGGCGTGGCTGGCCGTCTCCAGCGAGGGCGGATTGCTGCGCGCGCCGTTCTACGTGGCGTTCCTGGGCGGCGTGTCGGGGATCGTGCTGGGCGCCACGGTGATGCTGTTCAACGTGGCCCAGGGCGACCACTGGCGGCAGAACCGCAGGATCAAGCTGAAGTGGGGGCTGGCGCCCAAGCGGATGACCGAGATGCTGCTGGCGCTCCCCATCCTGGCGTTCAGCGCGGGGGTGATGGCGGCGGCGGCCACGGTGGTGCTGATCCCGTACGCGCGGAAGGAGCCGCTGGTGCTGGGCGCCGTGGTGGCCACGGTGTACGTGACCGCCGCGTCGCTGAAGATGACGTCCGACGCCACGCGCTGGCTGTACGGCCATGCCCG
>DASSJS010000242.1:0-6471 GCA_035691085.1 Longimicrobium sp. | reverse complement strand
GGCGTGGTAGCCGGCGGGCAGGCCCAGCGCGTCGATCTTCTTCTCCACCGCGGCGGCCACGTCGCCCAGCGAGTAGCCGGGGAGCACGCTCGCCGAGACGCTGACCATCCGCTCCAGCGAGCGCCGCTCGATCTGCTGCGGGCCCACGCCGGTGGTGACCTCGGCGATCTGCGACAGCGGGACCAGCGAGGCGGTGCCGGTGCCCGGGCTCACCGCGCCGGGAATGGCCAGGTCGCGCACGTTCGACGCCGAACTGCGCATCGAATCGGGGTACACCACCACCACGTCGTGCGAGTAGCCCTGCGGGTCTTCCCACGTTCCCGAGCGCTGGCCGCTGAACAGCGGCTGCACGACGGAGGCGACCGACTCGATCCCCAGCCCCGCGGCGGCGGCCTGCTGGCGGTTCACCGTCACGTTCAGCTGCGGGAGGTCGCCCTCGTCGCTGCTCTGCGGCTCGGCCACGCCGGGCACCGAGCGGATGGCTTCGAGCACCTGCTGCGCCGCCAGCTTCAGCTGCCGCTGCTCGGGGCCCTGCACGTTCACGATGATCGGCTGGCGCGACCCCGCCTGGAAGATGCTGGGCGAGCCGCTCACGTTGGCGCGCACCCCCGGCAGCTGCCGCAGCTTGCCGCGCAGCTCGGTCTGGATGTCCTGCTGCGTGCGGGTCCGCTCGCCGGCGGGCTTCAGCTTCACGTAGATCTGCCCGTTGTTGGGCGTGCCCCGGAAGCCGCCGCCCACGCTCAGGTAGGTGTAGCTCACCTCGGGCATGCGGCGGAGGAACTTCGCCACCTCCTGCCCCTTCCCCACCGTGTACTCCAGCGAGCTTCCCGGCGGCGTGCGGAAGCCCACGTTGAACTCGCCGCCGTCGAAGTCGGGCATCCAGGTGAAGCCCAGGCTTCCCAGGATCAGCCACGCGCCCACCACCGACGCCGCCGCCCCGCCCATCACCGCCAGGCGGTGGCGCAGCCCCCAGCGCAGCCACCCGGGGTAGCGGTCGGCCACGGCCTCGAAGCGGTCGTTGAACCAGAAGGCGAAGCGCCGGATCGGCCCCACCTTCCTGCGGTTCACGCCGTGGCCGTGGGCCGCGCCGTGCTCCACCTCGGGGTCCGCCCAGATGCTGCTGAGCATCGGGTCGAGGGTGAAGGAGACGAAGAGCGACACCAGCACCGCGAACGCCACCGTCACGCCGAACTGGAAGAAGATCTTCCCGATCATCCCCCCCATGAACGCCACGGGCACGAACACCGCGATCACGGCGAGCGACGTCGATACCACCGCCAGCCCGATCTCGCTCGTTCCTTCCCGCGCGGCGCGGAAGTGGTCCTTCCCCATCTCCAGGTGGCGCACGATGTTCTCGCGCACCACGATGGCGTCGTCGATCAGCAGGCCGATGGCCAGCGACAGCGCCAGCAGCGTCATGGTGTTCACCGTGAAGTTGAACATCCACATCACGAAGAACGCCGAGATGATCGACACGGGGAGGGTGAGCCCGGTGATCACCGTGCTGCGCCAGCTGTTCAGGAACAGGTAGATGATGGCGATGGTGAGGACCGCGCCCAGGAGGATGGTGAGCTCCACGTCGGCCAGCGACTCGCGGATGCGGCGCGAGTCGTCGCGGATCACGGTGAGCTGCACGTCGTCGGGGAGCTGGCGGCGCAGCTCGTCGACCGCGGCGCGCACCCCGTCGGCCACCTCCACCGTGTTGGAGCCCGACACCTTGAGGATGTCGAGCGACACGGCGCGGGTGTCGTTCATCAGCGCGGCGCTGCGCACGTCGGCCGTGGCGTCCCTCACGTCGGCCACCTCGCCCAGCAGCACGGGAACACCGTTGCGAACCACGACCGGGATGGAGGCGAACTCGCGCGGGTCGCGGATGCGGCCCATCACGCGCACCAGCCGCTCGCCCGAGCCCTGGGTCACGCGGCCGGCGGGCGCCTCCTGGTTCTCGCGCTCGAGGGCGGCGCTCACCTGCGCGGGGCTCAGGCCGTAGGCGCGCAGCGCGTCGGGCTTCAGCTCCACGCGGATCTGCCGCGCGGCGCCGCCCACCACGTTCACGCCGCCCACGCCGGTGACCGCCTCGATGCGGGTGGAGATGGTCTGGTCGGCCAGGTCGGTCAGGTCGCGGATCGGCCGGTCGGGGCTCTGCAGCGCCACCGACATGATCGGCCGGTCGTTGGGGTCGAAGTGCTGGATGACGGGATCGTCGATGTCGCGCGGGAGCGCGCGGCGGATGCGGGCCACCTTCGACTGCACGTCTTGCTGCGCGTCGGCCACGTTCACGCCCAGGTTGAGCGTGAGGCGGACGATGGAGATCCCCTCCAGGTTGGTGGACGAGAGCTCCTTCACCCCCTGCACGGTGTTGAGCGCCTCCTCGATGGGGCGGCTCACGTCGCGCTCCATGCTCTCGGCGCTCGCGCCGGACCACTGCGTCTGCGCGATCACCACCGGGTAGGTCACGTCGGGGTACTCGTCGATGGCCAGCCGCTTGTAGCTGACCACGCCGAGCACCACCAGCGCCACCATCATCATGGTGGCGAACACGGGGCGCCGGATCGATACGTCGGAAAGGAACATCTCGCCCTCTTCGCTTGGAACTGCTGACGGACTTCGATTTCGCGGCGCGGAGGCCGCTTCACTTCTTCAGGGAACAGCAGGGAACAGGGGACAGGGAACAGGGAACAGCCTGCACGGTCAGCGCGGGGCCTCGGGCCATGGCGGCGCTATCCCCTTCATCCCCCGTCCGCCGGTTTCCTTCCTTCCGCTCAGCGCCCGCCGGCGGCGCGGCCCTCGCCGCTCCCCGCACCGCCCCCGGCGCCGCCCGAACCGCCGGGGCGACCGCCCTGGCCGGCCATCCGCACCTGCATTCCCTTCCCCAGCAGGCCCACGTTGCCCACCACGATGCGGTCGCTGGCGGCCAGGCCGTCCACGATCTGCACCATTCCCTGCGCGTCGTCCATCAGCCCCGGCGTCACCTCGGCCACGTCGATCTTGCCGTCGGTCACGCGGTAGACGAAGGGGCGGGCGCCCTCCTTCCCCTCGCGCAGCGCCGCGGCGGGGATCACCATCGCCCCGTCCACCACGCGGCTCACGATGCGGCCGCTGGCGACGGTCCCCGCGCGGAGCGAGCCGTCGGCGTTGGGCACCTGCACGTACACGGTCACCGAGCGGCTGGCCGGGTCCACCGAGGGGGCCACGCGCGCCACCCGCCCCTCGATCTGCCGCCCGCCGGCGGTGAAGTGCACAACCTGGCCGGGCTGCACGCGGGCCGCGGCGCGCTCGGGCACCGCCGCCGCCAGCTCCAGCACGTCGCCGCGCACCACGGTGAACATCGAGGCGCCGCGGGACACGTGCTCGCCCGGCGCCACGCCGCGCTTTTCCACCACGCCGTTCACCGGCGCCAGCACCCGCGTGTCGTTCACGGTGCGCGAGGTGGTGCGCAGCCGCGCATCGGCCGCGGCCACGCGGGCGCGGGCGGCGGCCACCGTCTGCTCGGCCACGCGCACGTCGCGCTCGGGGACGGCGCCCTCGCGGTACAGGCCGCGCGTCTGGTCCAGGTTCCACTGCGCGGTGGACAGCTCGGTCCGCGCGGACGCGAGGTCGGCGCGGGCGCTCTGGTCGCTCCCCGCCTCCTGGTTGGCGTCGAAGCGGGCCAGCAGCTGGCCGGCGCGCACGGGCTGGCCCTCGCGCACGTAGACGGCGTCCAGGTCGCCCTCCAGCCGGGCGCGCACCTCGGCGCGCTCCAGCGGGTCGAGCGTGCCGGTGACGGGGACGGCGTCTTCGAGCGAGGCCAGCGTGGGGGTCGCCACGTCGGTGGGCGCCAGCGTGACGCCGGGCGCGCGGCTGGCGGCGCCCGGGCCGCCGGGGCCCTGCGCGGCGCCGCCCTCGGGCGCCGCGCCCTTGGAGCAGGCGTTGAGCGTGAGCGCGGCCAGCGCCGCGGCGGTGCATGCGGTGAAACGGTGCACGGGTCGGGTTCCGTTCAGCGGTTGTCGGCGGCCGCCCCGGGGAGCGGCACGGGGCGCCCCTGGGCGCGGGCCAGCTCGGCGGTGGCCAGGTACAGGTCGTAGGTGGCGCGCGCCTCGTTGGTGCGCGCGGTGGCCAGCGCCAGCTGCGCGTCGCTCACGTCCAGCTGCGTGCTGAGGCCGCGGTTGAAGCGCAGGGAAGCCAGCCGGAAGGCCTCGGCGGCCTCGGCGGCGTTCTGGCGCGTGGCGCTGAACTGGGCCTGGGCGCGGGCCAGGTTGGCGCGCGACTCGGCCAGCTGCACGGCCGCCGCCTCGCGCGCCTGCGCGGCCTGCGCGGCGGCCACGTCGGCGTTGGCGCGGGCCAGGGCCACGTTGCTGCGCGCGCGGAAGCCGTCGAACACGGGGAAGCTCAGCTGCAGCCCGGCTGAGCGGTCGCTGAACCAGCCGCCGTTCTGCTGGGTGCACACGCGGTCGGCGGCGGAGCCGTCGGGGCAGGTGACCGTGTCGAGCCCGCCGCCGCGCGTGGGGATGCTCCAGCCCAGCGGGTACGCCTGCCACCCGGACTGCACGAACACCGAGACGGTGGGGAGATAGTCGGCCCGCGCGATGCTCACCCCGGCGCGCGACGCCTGCGCCCGCAGCTCGGCCGCGCGGACGGCGGGGAGCGACGCGATGGCGGCCGAGTCGGCGGCGGGGGCGGCTTCCTGGGCGCCCTGCGCCAGCGCGGCCACGGCCTCGGGAGACACGCCCGAGACCAGGCGCAGCGGCTGCTCGATGGGGATGTTGGCCAGCCGCTTCACCTCCAGCAGCGCCAGCTCCACGTTCCCCGCGGCCTGGATGGCGGCGGGCTCCAGGTTGCTCCGTTCGACCCGCGCGCGGAGCACGTCGTAGCGGCTGGCGCGGCCGGCGCGCTCCATCTGCTCCATCTGCCGCACCCGCTCGTCGGCCAGGCGCAGCTGCTCGCGCTGGATGTCCACCAGCTGCTGCGAGAAGAGCGCGTCGAGGTAGGCGCGCAGCAGGTTCACCGTCACGTCGGCCCGCGCCTGCTCCACGTCGGCGGTGGCGGCGGCGCGCGTCCGGGCCGCGCCGCGCAGGCCGGCGCCCACCCGGCCGCCCTGGAAGAGCGGGACGGAGAGGTTGAAGTTGACGTTGTAGGTGTTGGGCTGGTTGAAGATCTGCCCCACCGCCTGCGCGCGCGCGTTCTCGTAGACGTGCGTGAAGGCGGTGTTCATGCGCAGCTGCGGGAGGCCGGTGGCGCGCGCCTGGCCCACCTGGGCGTTGGCGGCGCTGCGCCGGCTCTCGGCCAGGCGCACCTCGTCGCCGTTGGCCAGCGCGCGGCCGAGCGCGTCCTGCAGGGTAACGGTCAGGGTGTCGCCACGCGCGGGCACGGGCTGCTGCGCCCGGGCCTGCGTGCAAAGCGCGAGCGCCGCGGCCAGCGCGGCGGGCACGCGAAGGGTGCGATGGATCATCAAACCTGCGGTGTGGCGGCGTGCGCGGCCGGAGCGGTGGGCCGGCCGGAGCCGCGTTCGTGCGTCGATGGTTGTGGCGCGGAAGACGACGCATACCACGCCGCCCGGCCCCGCGTTCCCTTTCCCGGCGTGCCCGTTGCGCGGGACGCGAGAGCGGCGCTTTATTCAACGCGCCGGTCGATTATGCAGCGCGCGTGACGCTGTATACAATCGAGCCGCTAAAAAGTTTGCACCTCCGGCGCCCCGGGTCAAGTTTTCGACCCGCCGGTCAACAACTGTTTCGCCGAGCGACCCAGATGACGACGATTCACACGGCTCCGCGCTGGCGGCGAAGGCCCGAGGACCGGCCGGGCGAGATCCTGGCCGCGGCGCTGGAAGTGTTTGGCGAGCAGGGGCTGGCGGGCGCGCGGATCGACGCGATCGCGGCGCGGGCGGGGCTCAGCAAGGGGACGGTGTATCACTACTTTCCCGGCAAGGAGGTGCTGTTCCGCGAGCTGGTGCGGCGGATGGTGCGCGACGGGACGGTGGGGATCGTCCCCGCCGACGCCGAGGGGCCGGCGGGCGAGCTGCTGCGCACCTTCATCCGCGGGGTGTGGGGGCGGATGCGCACGCCCGGCTTTCACGCGCTGTACCGGCTGATCCTGGGCGAGCTGCACCACTTCCCCGACCTGACGCGCTTCTACGCCGACGAGATCGCGGGGCGCACGGTGAGCCACGTGGCGGCGCTGGTGGAACGCGGCGTGACCGCGGGCGAGTTCCGGCGGGTGGACCCGCGCGCGGCGGGGCGCACGCTGGTGGCGCTGCTCACCCAGCACGCGCTGTGGGCCGGCCGCCCCGAGCTCTTCCCCCACGCCGCGGGGCGCACGGACGACGAGGTGCTGGCCGAGATCGACGAGTTCTTCTTCCGCTCGCTCGGGCCCTGAACCGCGAGGATGGGGTTCGTGCCTGTGCGTCTGGCCTGGCGTGGACGAGATTTTCCTTTGTGAACACGGAGCAGCGGAGAGAGCGGAGTCAGACAGGGAACTGCGATGAAGTTCCTCCGT
>DASSJS010000241.1:0-3157 GCA_035691085.1 Longimicrobium sp. | reverse complement strand
CATCACCTCCAGCAGCCCCGCCTGGTCGTAGCGCTCCTCCTCGCCGATCAGCACCAGCCGGCCGCCCTCGTTCCAGCAGCTGAACATCTCGTGGAACGAGACGTCGAAGCTGATGCTGGCGAACTGCAGCGTCACCCGCGCACCCGGCGCCGTCCAGTCACCCACCTGCCACGCGACCAGGTTCACCAGCGGCCCGTGCGGCATCGCCACGCCCTTCGGCCGGCCGGTGCTGCCGGAGGTGTAGATCACGTACGCCAGGTTCTCCGCGGCGACCACCACCCGCGGACGGTCGGCGCGCTCGGCGGCGATGGCGTCCACGTCCGCATCCATCCTCACGATCACGGCGCCGCCGGCCGGGAGCTTGTCCGCCAGGCTCCGCTCGGTCACCAGCACCCGCGCCGCCGAATCCTCCAGCATGTACGCCAGGCGATCGGCCGGGTACGCCGGGTCCAGCGGCACGTACGCCGCGCCGGCCTTCAGCGTGCCCAGCACCGCCACCATCATCTCCGGCCCGCGCTCCAGGCACAGCCCCACGCGGCCGTCCACGCCCACGCCGAAACGAGCCAGGTGATGCGCGAGACGGTTCGCGCGCTCGTCCAGCTCGCGGTAGGTGAGATGGACGTCGCCGTGGGTGACGGCGATCGCGTGGGGGGTGCGATCCACCTGCGCCTCCCACAGCGCGTGCAGGGTGGCGGGGGGATACTCGGCCGCCGTCTGGTTCCACGCCTCGATCTGCCCCAGCTCGCCCGCGCCGATCAGCTCCAGGCGCGAGACGGGGACGTCCGCGTCGGCGGCGACCTGCTCCAGCAGGCGGCCGAAGTGCGCGAGCATCCGCTGGATGGTGGCGCGGTCCCACAGGTCGGTGCTGTACTCCAGCGCGCCCGAGATCCCGCCCGGGTGCGTCGCCATCGCCAGCGTCAGGTCGAACTTGCTGGTCGCCGTCTCGGTCCCCAGGCCGCGCATCTTCAGCCCCGGCATCGCTCCGGTGGGGCGATCGGCTTCCTGGAGAACGAACATCACCTGGAAGAGCGGCGAATAGCTCAGGGAGCGCTCGGGCTGCAGCTCTTCCACCAGCCGCTCGAAGGGCACGTCCTGGTGCTCGTAGGCGCCCAGCGTGCTCTCGCGCACCCGCCGCAGCACCTCGCGGAAGGTGGGGTCGCCGCCCAGCTCGGTCCTGAGCGCCAGCGTGTTGAGGAAGAAGCCGATCACGTCTTCCACCTCGCGGCGCGACCGCCCCGCGATGGGGCTGCCGACGACGATGTCGTCGCTGCCGCTGTAGCGCGCCAGCAGCACCTGGAACGCCGCCAGCAGCACCATGAACGGCGTGGCGCCCTCGCCCCGGCCGAGAGACTGGAGCGCGGCCGCCAGCGCGGCGGGGATCTCCACCCTCTCGCGCGCGCCGCGGTACGTCTGCACGGCCGGGCGGGGGCGGTCCGCCGGCAGCTCCAGCAGCGCGGGGGCGCCGGCCAGCCGCTCCTTCCACCAGGCGAGCTGCCCTTCCATCGCCTCGCCGCGGAGGACGTTCCGCTGCCAGGCCGCGTAGTCGGCGTACTGCACCGGGAGCGGCGCCAGCGCCGGCTCGCCGCCCTCGGCGTACCCGCGGTAGAGCGCGCTCATCTCGCGGTGGAGCACGCCCAGGCTCCACGCGTCGCCCACGATGTGGTGGACGTTGATCAGGAGCACGTGCTCGCTGTCGCCCAGCCGCAGCAGGTTGGCGCGGAAGAGCGGGCCTGTGGCCAGGTTGAACGGCCGCGCCGCCTTGTCCGCCGCGCGCCTGCGGACGGCGGCCTCGCGCTCGGCCTCGCCCAGCGACGACAGGTCGTGCACGGGGAGCTTGAAGCCGCTGAACGGCTTCACCACCTGCACCGGCGCGCCGTCCACCTCGGCGAACACGGTGCGCAGCGCCTCGTGGCGGTGGATGATGTCACCCAGCGCACGCTCCAGCGCGGCCACGTTCAGCGCGCCGCTCAGCCGCAGCGCCGACGGGATGTTGTAGAACGGGCTGTCGGGCTCCAGCCGGTCCAGGAACCAGAGCCGCTCCTGCGCGAACGACAGAGGCAGCGGCTCCGTCCGGCCCACGGGAACCACAGGGGGGAGGATGATGGCCTCCGCGCGCCGCAGCGCTTCGACGCGCCCGGCCAGCTCGGCCACGCTCGGCGCCTCGAACAGCGCGCGCAGCGGCAGCTCGATGCCGAACACCGCGCGGATGCGCGACGCGATCCGCGTGGCCATCAGCGAGTGGCCGCCCAGCTCGAAGAAGTTCTCGCGGACGCCCACCCGATCCAGCCGCAGCACCTCGGCCCAGATCTCCGCCAGCACTTCTTCCACCGGCGTGCGCGGGGCCACGTAGCTGTCTTCCGCCGGCGCGTGCTCGGGCGCGGGGAGCGCCTTGCGATCGACCTTCCCGTTCGGCGTCAGCGGCAGCGCGCCGAGCATCACGAACGCGCTGGGGACCATGTACTCCGGCACGCTGCGGCGCAGGTGCTGGCGCAGCGTGTCCGCGTCCACGTTGCCGACGACGTAGGCCACGAGCCGCTTGTCACCCGGCGCGTCTTCGCGAACGACGGCCACGCAGTCGGCCACGGCGGAGTGCACGCGCAGGACGGATTCGATCTCCCCCAGCTCGATGCGGTAGCCGCGCACCTTCACCTGCGCGTCCAGGCGGCCGAGGTACTCGAGCGTCCCGTCCGCCCGCCAGCGGACCTTGTCACCGGTGCGGTACAGGCGCCCGCCCGCCTCGGTGCCCAGGTGGTCGGGGATGAACTTCTCCGCCGTCAGCGCCGGGCGGCCCAGGTAGCCGCGCGCCAGGCCGCGCCCGGCGAGATAGAGCTCGCCGACCACGCCGGCGGGCACCGGGCGCAGCCCGGAATCCAGCACGTACGCACGGGTGTTCGAGATCGGCCGGCCGATGGTCTCGGGGCCGCCCGCGCTCCGCAGCGTGTAGGTCGAGTAAGTCGTGTCCTCGGACGGACCGTAGAGGTCGTAGACGCGCTCGACCCCGCCGCGGGCGTAGATCGCGTCCACCAGCTCGGCGCGCAGCGGCTCGCCCGCGAGGTTGACCGTCTTCACCCCCGCCGGGATCGCGTCGTTCTTCAGCAGCGCCGCGATGGCGGACGGCACGGTGTTGATCAGCCGCACGTCGTCGCGCGCCGGGGCG
>DASSJS010000240.1:0-2111 GCA_035691085.1 Longimicrobium sp. | reverse complement strand
CCCCCGCGCCGCCGCTCTCGTCCAATCCTCGCCGGTCGTGCAGTCGGCGTGAGGGTCAGGCGAGCTCCACCGCGTCCACCTGCGGCAGGTCGGCCGGCCGCTGGCCGCGCAGCGCGTTGCGAACCGCCGCGCCGCCGTAGCTGTGCACTGCCAGGGCGAAGCCGGCCACCACCGGCAGGCCCGTGGTGATCGCCCGCCACGCCACGAAAACCGGCCCCGCCGTGCCGCCCAGCTCCCCCGCCGTTCCGGCCGAGGCCAGCAACTCCACCGCCCCGGCGCCTCCGGGCGTGGGGAAGAAGAGCTGGCCGTACGTGAGCGCGAACGAGCCCAGCACCAGCACCCCCAGCGGCGGCGGCGCGGGGAGCGCCTGCGCCAGCACCGGGAGCACGGCCAGCCGCGCCGCGATGCTGGCCACCGTGAGCGGCACCGACGCCGCCAGCGGCCACCCAATCGCCCCCCGCAGCGCCGCCACCGCCGGCGCCTGCGCGGCCGCCGGCGCCCGGCCGGCACGCCCGCGGCGGGCACACACCCACACCGCCGCGCTCGCGGCCACCACGGCCGCCGCCCAGGGAACGCCCTCGCCCGCGCGCGCGGCGAGCCGCGGGCCCACCGCGGCCCACCACTCCGCGCCCATCAGCCACGCCGTGGCGGCGCCGGTGAACGCAACCACCGCCATGTAGCTCACCATCTCCACCGCCAGCACGGCCACGGCCGCGCCGCCGGGCACCCCCGCCGACCGCAGCCCCAGCCAGCGCGCGGGCTCTCCGCCCAGCCGCATCGGGGTAACGGCGGCGGCCGCGTCGCTGAACAGGATCGCCACGCAGATCGCCCCCAGCGAGGGCGTGGCCCCGGCGCCGCGCAGGAACCAGCGCAGGCGCGCGGCGCGCGCGAACAGGTCGGCCACCATCAGCGCCGTGCACAGCACGCAGGCGAGCAGGAGACTCACGGGATCACCCGGCTGGAGTTGAGGCGCGCGGCATCTTCCTTCCGGCGCCTGGAGAACGGCGGCCGCGGGGCAGGGAGCCCGCGGCCACCGTCTTCGTTTCACACTTCCGCGCCCCGCCCGCGTTCAATCGACGGCAAATCTCGCCAGCAGCGGGCGAATCTCGTCCACGCCGGCGCCGGGGTGGCGCTCGCGGAGCAGGGCCACGATGCCGGTGACGTTCGGGGCGGCCACGCTGGTGCCCGTGCCCACCGACACGCGGCCGCCCAGCAGCGTCACGGGGTGGCGGATGCCCCACGCCTCCACCTCCAGCGCCTCGTCCGGCCGGTAGCGGAACTCGAAGGGCGAGGCGAACGACCCCTTCTCCACCCCCAGCACGTGCTCGAACACCGACGGGTACGTGACCCAGTGATTCCCCCCGGCCGCCACCACCACCGCTCCCGCGCGCCGCGCCCGCTCGCACGCGGCGTACAGCGGGCGCAGCATGTCGGGGCGCGCGGTGCCCAGGCTCAGGTTGATCACGTCCACGCCCTCGCCGGCCGCCCAGTCGATCGCCTCCAGCAGCACCCGGGGCGCGCACTCCAGCCGGTTGCCGAAGACGCGCACGGGGAGCACCGTGGCGCCGGGCGCAATCCGCAGCACCTGGTGGATGCACGCCGTGCCGTGGCCCAGCAGGTCGCCGTCGTCGGGGCCGCGCAGCAGGGCCAGGTCGTCGCGCGGGTCCACCAGCCCGATCCCCGGCGGCACGCGGGGGTCGGCCACCGAGCGGTCCCACCCGCTGTCCACCACGGCCACGCGGATGCCGCGGCCGGTGGCGCCGCGCAGCTCGCCCGTCACCCAGCCGGGCCGAGGCAAAGGGTCCAGCGTGTCGGACGCGGGCTCCGTCGCGTGTCCGGACGTGGATCCAGCGGCATCGGTCATCGGCCGCAGCGCGGTGAATGCGCCGGAGAGTTCCGTCGAACGGAACGGACCGCCGCCCCGGCGCATGGGACGGGGCGGCCGTGCCCGCGCGTCAGTCGCGGATGTTTTCTCAGGAAAGCGTCTCGTAGCACGCGTCCACCGTCGTCATGCCGAACACCTCGCCCCTTGGGCTGCTCGCTTTCGGCAGGCGCGAACGGGGCCACGTCGAGCTCGTCCGGGAGATCTCGATCCGGGACGGAAGGTAGTC
>DASSJS010000239.1:0-6383 GCA_035691085.1 Longimicrobium sp. | reverse complement strand
AAGCGTGTGGCCGCGCCGCGGCCGTCAATTTCCCACCTCAACCCTCCAGATGCCCATGATGCGAACGATCTGGTCCGCGCGGCGCGCCCTGCTCGCCGCGGCCCTGTTGTACGGCGGCGCGGCGCAGGCGCAGGGCGGCGCCCGCCCGGCACCCCCCGTGGACGTGCCCACGCTGCCGCTGGTGCGCCACACCCTGAGCAACGGGATGACCGCCCTGCTCACCGAAGACCACTCGGCGCCCGTGGTGGCGGTGACGGTGTGGTACCACGTGGGCTCCAAGAACGAGGTGCCGGGGCGCACCGGGTTCGCCCACCTGTTCGAGCACATGATGTTCGAGGGGTCGCAGAACGTGCAGAGCGGCGAGCACCGGCGGATGATCCAGGCGCTGGGCGGCACCTTCAACGGCACCACCACCGAAGACCGCACCAACTACTTCGAAACGCTCCCCAGCAACCAGCTGGAGACGGCGCTGTGGATGGAGTCGGACCGCATGGCCACGCTGCTTACCCGCGTGAACCAGGAGCGGCTAGACGCCGAGCGCGAGATCGTGAAGAACGAGCGGCGGCTGCGCGTGGACAACCAGCCCTTCGGTGTGGCCAGCGAACTGGTGTCGGCGGCCATGCTCCCGCCCACCAACCCGTACTCGTGGTCGGTGATCGGGTCGATGGCCGACCTGTCGGCCGCGTCGCTGCAGGACGTGCAGCAGTTCTTCCGCACCTACTACTCGCCCAGCAACGCCACCATCGTGATCAGCGGCGACATCGATCCGGCGCGGACGCGCGCGCTGCTGGAGCGCTACTTCGGCTCCATCCCCCGCGGCCCGGCCATCGAGCGCCCGCGGGTGGCGCCGGTCACGCTGGCCGCCGAAAAGCGCCTGGTGCTGGAGGACAGCCGCGCGCAGCTGCCGCAGATCACCTTCAGCTGGCCCACCGTGGGGATGCACTCGCCCGACCGCTACCCGCTGGAGGCGCTGGGCACGCTCTTGGACCTGGACCGCACCAGCCGGCTCACCAGGGCGCTGGTGTACGACCGGCAGCTGGCCACCGACGTGTACGCCTACAACAACACCAACGAGGACGGCGGCTTCTTCCAGCTGGGGGTCACGCCGCGGCCCAACGCCTCGCTCACCGAGATCGAGCAGGTGGTGGACAGCGTGATCGCGGCGGTGAAGGCCGGCCCGGTGAACACCGCCGAGGTGCAGCGGGTGAAGAACTACATCACGGTGGGCGCCATCCGCCTCCTGGAGGGCCGCTTCAGCCGCGCCGAGCGGCTGGCCGAGGGGCAGGTGTTCCAGGGCGACCCGCTGTTCTACCGCACCGAGGTCGCGCGCGAGCAGGCGGTGACCGCCGCCGACGTGCAGCGCGTGGCGCGGCAGTACCTGGGCGCCGGCCGCGTGGTGCTGAGCATGGTGCCCGCAGGCAAGCTCGACCAGGTGAGCAAGCCCTCGCTTCCGTTCACCAACGTGACCCCCGCCGCGGCCGCGGCGCCCGCCACCCGCGCACCCGGAGCCAACTGATGAACCGCAACCTTCGCACGGCGCTGCGTGCCTGCGTGGCGGCGGCCGTGGTGGCCGCGGTGGCGCCCGGCGCGCGCGCCCAGACGCCGCTGGACCGCTCGCAGCGGCCGGTCGCCCCGCCCGCGCGGCCCTTCCGCCTCCCCCCGGTGGAGATGCGCACCCTCCGCAACGGGATCCCCGTGGCGGTGATCCAGTACCACCAGCTCCCCCTCGTGTCGGTGCGCGCGGTGATCGACGCCGGGCCCGTGCTGGAGCCGGCCGACCGGGCGGGGCTGGCCAACCTGGTGAGCGGGATGCTGGTGGAAGGCACCACCCACCGCACCGCCGACCAGCTGGCCCAGGAGTTCGCCGAGCTGGGCACGCAGGTGCGCCCGCAGGACTTCACCACCATCACCCGCAACCTGGACCGGTCGCTGGAGCTGATGGCCGACATGCTGATGAACCCGGCCTTTCCCGAGCCGGCGCTGGCGCGCATCAAGGCCAACAACCTGGCCAACCTGCGCCGCCTGCGCGAGCAGCCGGGGTTTCTGGCCGACCGGGTGTTCAACTCGGTGCTCTTCGGGGCCGGCCACCCGTACGCGCGCGTGGCCACCGAGCAGACGGTGGGCGCGGTGACGCGCGCCGACCTGGTGAGCTTCCACTCCGACTGGTACCGCCCGCAGAACGTGAAGCTGGTGGTGGTGGGCGACATCACGCCCGACCAGGCGGTCGCGCGGCTGGAGCGTGCGTTCGGCGCCTGGGCGCCGGGCGGGAAGACGGCGCGCTACGACGTGCCGGCCCCGCGCCCGGCGGCGGCCACCACCATCTACCTGCTGGACCGCCCCAACTCGCCGCAGAGCACGGTGCGCATCGGGCAGGTGGGCCCCCCGCGCGACACGCCCGACTACTTCGCGATCGAGACCATGAACACGGTGTTCGGGGGCCTGAGCGGCGCGCGGCTGAACAGCAACCTGCGCGAGCGCCACGCCTACACCTACGGCGCCGGCACGGGGCTGCAGTGGCGCCGGGTGCCGCAGGTGAGCACCATCCGCGGCCAGAGCGACATCGTGGCGGCCAAGACCGACAGCGCCATCGTGGAGTGGCTGGGCGAGATCCGCGGCATCCGCGGCGAGCGCGCCATCACCGACGCCGAGCTGTCGGCGGCCCGGAACAACCGCGTGGCCGGGCTCCCGCTGCGCTTCGAAACGATCACCCAGGTGGCCTTCCAGGTGGCCGACCTGCTGCAGAACGGCGTCCCCACCGACTTCTACAACAGCTACGCCGAGAACATCGGCCGGCTGGGCAGCGCCGACCTGGCCGCGGCCGCCACCAGGTACCTCGACCCGCAGAAGTCCGTCATCGTCGTCGTGGGCGACCGCAAGGTGGTGGAGCCGGGGCTGCGCGCGCTGGGGATGCCCGTGGTGGTGGTGGACGAGAACGGGAACCCGGTGGCGAGCTGATACCGAGCGCCGAGGACGCGCCACCGCCGCGGGGTTGAGCCTCGCGCAGTTTGCGAGGCTTCTCGTGGTTGTTGCTGCGGCTTCAGCCGCCGGTGCGGAGCCGGTGCCTGCGGCGGCCCGAAGGGACTGACGCATCAAGGGCACGGAGACCGCCGGTGTCTCCGTGCCCTCCGTGCGTTCCGCGCCGGAAGCGTCGCTTCGGCGTCCGGTACCTCACCGTCCGCGGTGGCGTGCCGCAGTTCGTTGCGGACCCAGTCGGCCCAGGGATCGTGCGGGCCGGTGATCTGCTCGTTGGTGGGAGCCAGCAGCACCCAGTACGGCGTGAGGCCGGCCGGGCGCGGGTCATCGGGCCGGTGCTGCAGCAGGAGGAGGTACTCGGCGCCGGTGCGGTAGAACGAGGTGATGCACGCGCCCTCGCTATACCGGGTGCGGTGCGACAGGAGCGGCATCGTCCCCATCTGGATGTCGTCCCAGTCCACCATCACGCCGGGAATCGCAAGCGTGCCGGGCACGTGCTCCCCCTTCAGCACCTCGCTCACCTCGAAGGCCAGCGTGTCCGGGTCCCACGGCTTCAGCGTCTTCCCCGTGGCCGAGCACACCATCACCGTGCCGGTGGTGAGTACCAGGATCATGTCCACGCAGAAGGCCAGGATGCCGGCCTGCACCACTGGTGGAATTTGGCCAGTGGGTCCTCCTTTCATTGAACAACCGGGTAAGATGCTGTGCCCCGGGCGTCCACGAGTGTAGGATAGCATGGCGGCCTCCTCATCCCCTCCTCTCGAGACCGATGCGAAACCGAAATCTTATCGCGCTTGTCCTGGTGATCGGCGGGTGCCGGGCGGGCTCCTCCTCCTCGCCCACGCCCGACGCCGCGACGGACCAGTGGCGCACGCTGGTCGGATGCTACCGGAAGGAGGGGGAGCTTTTCAGCCTCGACTCCGTCCCGGGGACGCGATCGGCATCCACTCCGGAGCCGGGAATCCGGCTGGCCCGCTTCGAGCGGTCGACTCCGGGTACCGTGCCTGGGTACTGGTTCGTGACGTCCCAGGGCACGCTCTGGGTGGTGAGTCACGCAGGCTGGGGCGCCACGTATGAGCTCGAGCAGCGTGGCGACAGCCTGGTGGGGCAGATCCACCTCCACAGCCACGTGGTCGGTACGCGGTTTTCGCCAACTCCCGTCAGTGCCGTCCGGGCGACCGGCTGCCCAGCCGAGCCATAGCCGGCGGGCGCGAGCCCTGAGGTAGCACGCTCGACATCCCGGTGGTGCTGGTCACCTCGGAGGCGGTGGACCGGACCGAGGCGCGAAGGATCTACCCGAATCCTGCAATCGGAGATGCTCGGTGGCGAGATGGGCGATTCTCCGGTTCGCAAGTCGGCGGTGAGGCGGGTTTTCCGCCTCCTCGCGCCGCTGACCAGCCGTGCAGGCCGTTTTCGGAGTCGGCCCACCACTGGAGACGCACCTGTGGGGCTGCCCGGCCGCGAAGGTCCGCTCACTCCGCCGCGAGCTCGCTGCGCGCCTCGTCTTCCCGAACTCTCGACAGGCATTCGAGCACGGCTGACGAGATGGCAAGGTAAATCAGCGGGAGGGCGAGGGTCAGTCGCATCGCCAGCGAGTCGCTCATCCCGTCGTACGCCGCATCCAGCAACAGGAAGAGGACCCAGGTGATGGCACTGCTCAGGAAGAACGTGGCGGCGGCGAGAGCCACGTCACTGGCCCGCGTGCGAGCGTCGGGGCGGCTTCTGGCCAGCGAGGGTCCAAACACCAGGTGGCCCAGCAGGAACGCGGGGACGATCGCGATTGCCGCAGTCGCGTGGCCCGCCCTCATGATCGGGATGCTCAGTTGCGTCAAAACCACGGCAAAGCCCAGCGAGCCAAGGATGAAGCGGAGATGGAGCAGCTTGCGGCTCATGAACACGGTCTCGTGTGGGAGGGAAGCGAAGGCGAGGTAAAATTCATCGGCGAACCTCACCGCTCGCCGGGCCGTACGCGGTCGTACACCACCACGCTGCTCAGCGGGGCGCGGGTGACCGGGTCCACCGAGGCCACGGTCAGCGTTTCTCCCCCCGGCGACTGCGTTGCGCGATAGCCGTAGACGGGCGTGCCGTGGTCGGTGAACGTGGCGTCCACCGCGCGCCCGCCGGCGCGGCGAAGCCTTACACCATCCATCCCCGCGATCCCGCTGACCGGTGCGCTCCCGCCATCATACCGCGCCTGGAACCGGCCGACGAGGCGCTGTCCATCCGACCGCACGCTGGTGATGGTGCAGCGGACGCCAGTCTGGACCGGAACGCACTCCATCTGCTCTTCGCGGCGACGGTCGGCGGAGGGGGAGTAGCGGGTCCGGGCAAGGTTCAGCCTCCATACACCGGCGAGTGGGTCGGCGGCGGGGGGGGCCTGTTTGCAGCCGGGGAGGCAGATGCAGACGCAGGCGGCCAGCACCCGGAGTGCCGGCCGCCTGCGTTGGCTTGGACGCGCGGCGGATCCCATCCGCCGGGGCGGACGGGGAGCGCCGGAGTCAATCGCAGTCGCAGTTGTGCACAAGGCTGCGCTCGCGGAAGGCGTGATCGGTCCACCCCTCCCGGCTCTCGGGTCCAAGGGGCGCGCAGGTGTTGAGAGATCGAGCGAGTCGATCGCTAAGCCAGTCACGTTCGGGATGGGGATGCCTCGATCCCCAGAGGATGGCGATCGGGACCGGCCCCCGATTTCGTGTGGAATCTCGGTGTCCGCTACGGAGCAGGCGTCAGGTGAAACGAGTCGAGCACCTGGTTTCGCGCCGCGTCCGCGGAGGCTCCGTTCGCGCGGGAGCTGACGCGTACCTCCCACAGCACCAGCTCACCGAGCCGGGATATGGAGAGCTCGTCCACCCCGTGGAGGGTGCCGAATGGGCCGCGTAACGTCACGGGCTTCCGCAGCGCGATCCGGTCGGCGAACGAGACCTCTTGCGCATCCCCGAACGTCCGGTCCGGGTTGGGCCGCAGGATCGCGGTGGCGGCGGACCGAAGCGTCGCCTGGATGGCTGCTGTCGACGTGTCGCTCACCGGCGCCGGACCGAAGCGGAGGATCATGATCGCCCACCCATTGCCGGTGGACACGTACATCGTGCTGCCGCCTTCCTGCCGTGGAACGGGTTCCGGACTGCCCGCGGGAAGTGTGATCTCGAAGCCGGGTGCACGGAACGTATGGCCGGGCGCCTGGGCCCAAAGCGGCGCGGCTGCACAGGTGGCGGCGAGGCTCGCCAGCACGAGAGAACGGGAGGGTATCATGGTCCGGGAAGATTAAAGGAGGAGGGTCGGGGAATCGGCGGGGTTCCCCTGGTTCGTCGCACGATACATCCGTTCCGGCTCTCGAGGCAACGATGCAGTCGACCTGCTTGCACGGCTCGGGTGATTTCTTTCCTCCGGTTCTCCGTGCCTCCCTCAGCCTCAGA
>DASSJS010000238.1:0-7124 GCA_035691085.1 Longimicrobium sp. | reverse complement strand
GACATAGCGGTGGAGCTGGAAGACGGCCGCCGCGTTCGCCTGGACGCCGGGAACCCCCGCGTGCACACGCTGGCGGCGGTGCTGGAGCAGATCGGCAAGGAGCGGCGCCCCGTATACCTGGAGATGGCGCCCGACGGCGAGGAGGTACGCACCGTCCGCCTCCCGCTGGCCAGCCGCGTGGCGCGGCTGCACCTGACGGGCGAGGGGCTGGCGGTGGAGCTGGAGCAGTCGCACGCGCGGCACGTGCTGCGCCGCGGCGGCGATGACTACGACGAGATGGAGTCGGTGCTGCGCCATGCGTACGGCGCCCGCACCCCCGTGCTGCTCACCGCCGACGACGCGGGCGAGATCGTGGACGTCCGCCCCGCCACGCGCGGCGGCCACGAGTTCCCTTTCCCCGACCCCCCTGACCTTCGCCCGCCGCCGCGAACCTTTCTGGCCGTACTCCGGGAGCTGCTCGGCATCATCTACCGGTGGCGGATCTGGCCGTGGTGGTGGTTCGGCTGCATCTCGCTGGCGCACGCGCAGCAGGTGTTCGACCAGATGGCCGCGCGCACCTGCGACCCCACCACGGTGCCGCCCCCCTGCATCCCGTTCCTGTATCCGGATGACGGCTGCTGGGGCCGCGCCAGCGAGATGTGCAGGCTGATGATCGGGATGGGGCTGTCGCCGCGGAAGGTGTGGATCCAGTCCGCGTGGCCGGCGCACCTTCACGTGAGCACGCGCAACAACCCCAGCTGTTTCGTGAACTGGGGATGGCACGTCGCCCCCATCCTGTGCGTGCGGAGGTGGAGCTGGTGCTGCTTCTTCTCGCAGGACATGGTGATCGACCCATCGCTGTTCACCGCGCCGGTGACGAAGGCGGGATGGAAGCTGGTGCAGGGCGATCCCGGCGCCACGCTCACCGACACCGACGCCTCGATCTTCATGATCTTCGGCAACCAGACCGACCCCACCTACACCCAGACCAACGCGGTCCTGGCCACCTACCGACTCCAGCTTCAGCTGCGCTCCGCGCAGTTCGGCCCGCCGCCGTATGCGAACTGCCCGTGAGTGCTGGGTGCTGGGTGCTGGGTGCTGGGTGCTGGGTGCTGGGTGCTGGGTGCTGGGTGCTGAGCGCTGGGTGCTGGGTGCTGAGCGCTGGGTGCGAGGTGCGAGGTGCGAGGTGCGGGAACACGGAGGCGCGGAGGGATGATTTCTCCGCGCCTCCGTTTCGTTGGCTCGCTCCCCGGCGTCCGAGGCGCTATCGTTGGCCGAGTCCCTCCAGCGCCTCGGTGATGTCTTCGCGGCGGAAGTCATCCGCAGCCTTCGGGAGCAGCGCCTGCAAGGCCAGGCAGTGTGCCACCGTGAGTGCGTCCGCCGCGGGGGTGGGCACGTCGGGAAGCACGCCGGTGCCCTCCCAGTTCGTCCCGGTCACCGGGTTCACGGCGCGGGCGAAAGGGACCATGGCGGCAAAGTGCTCGGTGGCGCGCCGCGGGCCCACGGGGTGCGCGCCGCCGCCGGTGGCCTCGCCCACCACGGTGGCACGGCGCAGCGCCTGCAGGTCGTACGGCAGCTCCTCGCCGGCCGAGAAGGTGGCGCGGCTGGTGAGCACGTACACCGGCTTTTCGGCACCATAGCGCCTCGCGCCGGGGATTTCGGGGCTCGTCCAGAACTCCCTGCCCTGCTCGTCCCCGCGCCCGGCCACGGTGTTCAGGTGCACCCGCTGTTCGCCGAACAGCCAGCTGGCCAGCAATGCCACCGTCTCGGGGCGGCCGCCGTCGTTCTCGCGCACGTCGATGATCAGCGCGTCGGTGTTGGCCAGGAACGCCATGGCGCTGCGGATGGGCTCCATGGCCAGCTCGGGCGTGGTGAAGCCGGTGACCTTCAGGTAGCCCACGTTGCCGGGGAGCCGCTCCACGCGCTCGACGTGCGCGTTGTGGTACGCAGTGAACGCGCTGCGGCGCCGCTCCCGCTCGTTGCGTTGTGCCGCGTCGCCGTCGGGGCCGGCGCCGCCCGGCACGGGTTCCGCGCTGTACACCACGCTCAGGTGCCGGTCGTGGCTCACCGCGCGCAGGTGGGCCGTCAGCGAGTCGGCGAGCGCGGCGGCGCTGGTCAGGTGAGCGTATTCGCCGCGGCGCTGGCGGGCACGCACCGCCCGCTCCATCTCGGCCGCGCGCTCGGGAAAGACGTACACCTCGCGAACGCGGGCCAGCACGCTGTCCACCACCGTGTTGCGCTGCGCGGCGGTGAGCGTCATGTCCGCCTGCGGCGCCCGCTGCGCATCCGCCGCCGATGCGGCGTGGGCGGCCAGGCAGAGGGTCACGGCCGCCGCGCGAAGAAATCCATGGGTCATCATCGATCGTCGTTGCTCGGGAAGGTTGGGCGGGCAAAGTCGTGCCCCGCACCCACTCTGTGCCCGGAACCCGTGCTTTGGTTGGTTGTGTGGATGATCCTGATCCTGATTGCTCGATGACGATGGACGGCCGGAACCGCCCCGCCACCGGCGTCCGTGACGAGTATCGCGGCCTGGCGGCGGACTACGACCGCCGCTGGGCCACGTACAACCGCCGCAGCCTGGACCTGCTTCGTCCCCACCTCGACGGGCGCGACGCGGGGACGCTGCTGGACCTGGGCTGCGGCACCGCCAACCTTCTCCCCGGCCTGGGCGAGTGGGGCGCGCGGGTACATCGCTACCTCGGCGCCGACCTCTCGCCCGAGATGCTGCGGGCCGCCGCGCCCCGCGCCCGCGCCACCCCCTTCCCCGCCGCGCTCCTTGCGGCCGACGCCGCCGCCCTCCCGCTCCGCACCGCGTCCGTGGACACCCTCGTCACCGCCTCGGCGCTGCACGACTGGCCCAACCCCGCCGCCGCGCTCGCCGAGGCGCGCCGCGTCCTGCGCCCCGGCGGCCGTCTGCTGCTGCTGGACTGGTCCCGCGGCCGCTCGACGATGCTTGCGCTGAACCTGGCGCTGCGCATCACCCGCAACCCCTTTCGCCGCATGTACTCGTACAAGGAAGCCGCCGCCCTCCTCTCCGCCGCCGGCTTCCGCGTGGTCGCGGCCGAGTGCAAGACCATCACCTGGTTCTGGGAGCTGATGGTCTTCGACGCCGTCGCTGAGTAATTGCCCTCGCACTTTTGCACTCAGCACCCAGCACCCAGCACCCAGCACCCAGCGCCCAGCGCCCAGCACCCAGCACCCAGCACCCAGCACCCAGCACCCAGCACCCAGCACCCAGCACTCGCAGTTCACCCCGCCATCCCCGCACTTCGCTGCAAGCCCGGCAGATCTCCGCGTCATCGTCCGTTCTCTCCGCGAGCAACGACAGGAACGGAACCCCATCCATCGGATTGCGGAACGATGATCAAGAGAATACTCGCGGGCCTGCTCGGCGCGGCGGCGCTGGGGTCATCGCTGGCGGCGTGCGGCACCGCCAGCGCCACCCTGGCGGCGGGCGGCGACTGCGCGGCGGTGCTGGCCCCCGCCACGCGCGAGGTAGACAGCGCGGCCGCCCGGCGCGGGCTCCCCGGCGGCTTCGTGCTGGTGTTGAAGGGCGACCAGGTGGTGTGCAGCCACCACTTCGGCAGCGAGCGCACCGCCACCCGCGTGCCCATCGCCTCGGCGTCCAAGTGGCTCACGGCCGTCGCGGTGCTCACGCTGGTGGACGAGGGCAAGCTCTCGCTCGACGAGCCCATCTCGGTCAAGCTCCCCGAGTTCCAGGGCGCAGCCGGGCAGATCACCCTCCGCCAGCTGCTGTCGCACACCTCGGGGATCGCCTCGTCGCAGCTGTGCCTGCTGGACCGGGGCACCTCGCTCGCGTCATGCACCACCGAGATCGCCGCCACCCCGCTCAACTACGCGCCGGGCGAGGCGTTCAGCTACGGCAGCTCGTCGTTCCAGGTGGCCGGCCGGCTGGCCGAGATCGCCGCGGGCGAAAGCTGGAACCGGCTCTTCAAGCACCGCGTCGCCGACCCGTTGGGCATCCCCTCCACCAGCTTTTCGGGGAGCAACCCGCTGCTGGCGGGCGGCGGCTCGTCCACCGGCGACGAGTACGCGCGCGTGCTGCGGATGATCGCCACCCGCGGCAGCCACGGCGGCCGCCGTATCCTCTCCGACACCGCCATCGCCGCCATGGCGCGCGACTACGTGGGGAACGCGCCGCTGGCCTTCACCCCGCGCAACGACGCGCACGGCTACGGCCTGGGCGCCTGGCGCGACGCGGTGGACGCCAGCGGGGCCGCCACGCAGCTCAGCAGCCCGGGCTCGTCGGGCTTCTACCCCTGGGTCGATTTCAAGCGCGACATCGTGGGCATCGTCTGGTTCCCCGCGATCGGCGCCGACGACGGCGCCTGGTTCGCCCTCACCCAGTTCATCCAGGCCAACGTCCGCCAGGCCCACGACGCCGGCCAGCTCTGATCGTCGCACGTCCCCCACGCACATACGGCCGCACGGGTGCTTTCCCGTGCGGCCGTTCTCGTTCTGGGGTGCCGAAAGTTGTTATGCTCAATCCAGGTGTTCCGTCTATTCGAAGAGAACTCCACGCCGTCATCCTGAAGGAGCCTAAGCGACTGAAGGATCTATACTTAACGCCACGCTCCGACCAGGATGACGATCGATTCTCCGTCAACGCATCAGGCGGATTCGGCATTATCTATTCAACCCACACCAGGAGAATCCCGAAGGAGCGGCCACGCCGGACCTGCGTCCGCGCCGGGACCTTGGCGGCGACGTAAGAAGGACCGGCCGGGCGCGGATCGTTTCTCCCGCCGCTTCAAAGTTTTTCCCTCCGGCGCACTTTCGCATTATCTTTCCCCAATCACCCCCGCACACGGCAGATCTCCCGTAGCACGGAACCGTCCGATGCACCCCGTAGCCGCGCCCCTCGCCGCGGGCTTCGCGCTGCACACGCGGCTGTTCGTCAACTGCCTGGACGGGTTGAGCGACACGGAGGCACGGGCGCGGCCCGGCGAGCGCACCAACAGCATCGCCTTCATCGCCCTGCACCTGGTAGACGTGCGGCACTACACCGTGGGCTATCTCGGCGGCCCGGCGCCGGCGCATCCGTTCGCCGCGCTGCTGGCCAAAGTGCAATCCATCGAAGCACTTGCGGCATACCCGCCGCTGGCGGAGATTCGGGGCGCCTGGAGCGGGGTCTCCGCCGCGCTCCACTCCACGCTCGCCCAGGTGGGCGGCGATGCGCTCACCGCTCCGTCGCCGCAGCGCTTCCCGGTGAGCGACGGAAGCGTCGCGGCGGGGCTCGCCTTCCTGCTCACCCACGAAGCGTACCACGTGGGGCAGCTGGCGCTGCTCCGGAAGTACATCGGCCATCCCGCGATGGCCTACACCTGACGCCACACCTGCGTGACCCACACCGCCCCGCCCGACACGCACACGCCCGCCGCCCCCGCCTTCCACTCGCTCGACGGCGCGGGGCTCGAACGCTTTCTCCTGCGCACGCGCGCCGGCGCGGCCCTCCCGGGTGACGTGGACCTGGGCGCGCAGCTCACGCAGATTCTGGAGCGGGCGCGCGCGCTCGTCCCCGCGCGCTCCGGCTTCGTGCTCCTCGACGATCCGCTGCGCAAGGTGAGCGACCGCGCGCAGAACGACCTCTGGTTCGTCACCGCGTTCGGCCCCGAGGGTGACCTGCTCCCCGGCACGCGCCTTTCGGCTGGGCGGGGGATCGCGGGAAAGGTGTACGCCACCGGGCGGCCGCACCTGGCCGCCGACGCCCCCACCGATCCCAGCTTCAACCCCGAGGTGGACCGGGTCACCGGGCAGGCAACGCACTCGGTGGTGGCGGCGCCCATCGCCATCGGCAGCACCGTCTGCGGCGTGATCGAGCTGGTCGACAGCCTGCGCGGCGACCGCTTCGACGAGCGCGACCTGGCGCTCCTCGAGATCTTCGCCGGCTACACCTCGTCCACCCTGCAGAACGCGCTCGACGCCAAGCGCGCCGCCGAGCTGGCCCGCCGCGACGACCTGACCGGCCTCTCCAACGACCGCTGGCTCCACCACCGCCTGGTGGAGATGATCGCCGAGGCCAACGCCGCCGGAGAGCCGCTGGCGCTCATCTTCTTCGATCTCGACCGCTTCAAGAACGTCAACGACACCCACGGCCACCTGGCCGGCAGCCAGGTGCTGCGCGAGATCGGGTTCCTGCTGCGCCGCCTGGTCACCGACCCCGCCGCGCTCCTGGCGCGCTACGGCGGCGACGAGTTCGTGGTCTGCCTCCCCGCCGCCTCCCCGCGGCAGGGCCAGCTCGCCGCCGAGGAGATCCGCTCCGCCGTCGAGCAGACCGTCTTCATCGACCAGGACTACGGCGACGCCATCCCCGCCCTGCACCTGGCCGGCGCGGTCACCGCCTCGCTGGGCCTGGCCGAATACGCCCCCACGGGCGACGGCGACTCGCCGCACGCGTCGGCGCGCGCGCTCCTGCAGCGCGCCGACACGGCCATGTACGCCGCCAAGGCCGCCGGCCGCAACCGCGTGATCGTGGCGGGCATCGAGAGCTGAACCGCGGGGTTTGGGCGTGTCCCCGCTACGCGGGGCCGGGCTGCGCGCGCCGTAGGCAACGATACCGCCGTTGCCAACGGCGCCGGGCCCCGCCGCGCCCCACACCCGGGCGATCCCTCGAAATTCGCCCACGCGCGGCGGTTTCCCGGCCCTCCGGGCGCGCATCCCTCACGCATCGGCGCGGATCGGGCAAGCGCCTTCCCGAACGCCGGCGCCGCCCCCCGGGTTGAAACCCGATGCTACAACGGCCTGAGGCCCCGCCTTCGCGGACTCCCACACAAGCCGCCTTCGCGGACTCCCACACAAGCATCATCCCGCAGAGCAGAGGCATCGCCGAACCCGGCGCCTCCACACCGCCGCCGCGTCCACCCACCTCTCCCGGTACGGGGGAGGTGGACGGCCTAAGCCGGCCGGAGGGGGCGCGATGCCGCGGATCGCCGGATAGCCTGAGGTACGAACAACACAAACGCCCGCTCCAATCGCGGTGAAGCGATCGAAGCGGGCGTTTGCTGATAGATAGGCCGGCGGCGCCGTACTCTCCCACCGGGTGGCCCCGGCAGTACCATCCGCGCAGCGGGTTTTCACTTCCGAGTTCGGGATGGGATCGGGTGGATCCCCCGCGCCATAGCCAC
>DASSJS010000237.1:0-5738 GCA_035691085.1 Longimicrobium sp. | reverse complement strand
GTGTGGCTGCAGGTGTGGTGGCCGCGGAAGTAGTCGCAGTCGCAGTGCCAGTGACCGTCGTGGAAGTCCACGCTGTGCTGTCCGTTCTTGCCGTCGAACTCGACCTGCAGCTCGCGGAAATGGATCCGCTCGGGCTGCCCGGCGTACTCACGCGCCTTCTGGATCTTGCTGATCATCCCGGAGTCGAGCATGTCACCCTCCCAAGGTGTGGGTACAACAAAAACGCCCGCGCAACACGTGGCTGCGGGGGCGTTCCTACGGAGCGCTGCCGGGGGCGAGCTGGCTGCAGATGCTCGGAATTTTCATAGGCCCGCCTCCTCTCTCTTCGGCGGCCATCGCACGGCCACGCCGCTTTCCAGCTCCGTGAACGGGGGAGATCCCGTCCACGTCGTGTGCTTCAGGCTCTTTTGCCAACCTAAACGGTCCCCGCGGCCACCGCAACAGGCTGATCACGATTCCGCGGCCGGGTCGTCACCCTCGCAAGATCCGTTCTTTCCCCCACAGCGCAAGCGCGGCGCCGAAATCAACAGAGGTGGCCAAAACGTACCGCGCACACACGGCCCGGCTCCATCCATTTCCATCCCAACCCGTTGCGGGAACGTGTCTTGCGGCTCCACTCCAGCGACGGATGGGTGACGGAGACCAGCAACGGGAGGCACGATGGGCGACCTGAAGACGACCACGCAGAAGCCGGGCGGCGCCACCACGGGGATGACGCCGAAGGGCACCGAGGGCGAGCACAACCACGGCGCCGAGTTCGGCGCCAGCGAGGCCGCCACCCGCGGCACCGACCGCGACCTGGACCGCGGCGGCCAGTCGGCCAACCAGGGGCATGGCCATCCGCGCGAGGAGCGGGGGCAGAGTCACGACTGAGGAAGGGCGAACAGGTGCGTGAGTGCGCAAGTGCGCAAGTGCGTGGGTGGCTGAGTGCCGGGGCTCGGGTCCGCGCGGGCCCTCGGTCACCCAAACGCACTCGCGCACTCACGCACTGGCGCACCTGTTCGAAGTTGTGCCGTTCGAATTCATCTCGCCGAGCGGATCACCCGGTACCTCGCCTTCACCATCTCGAACAGGCCGAACGCGGCCAGACCCGCGGCCACCACGATCAGGAGCCATGCGCCGTGCGGCTGCTGGCGCACGCTCTCCAGCGCGCCGGGGGGCATCCGCGCCTCGTTGGGGCGATGGTGGAGCGCGGCCAGGACCAGGTACGTGCCGATCACCCCGAACACCACCGCGCGCGCGGCGATACCCACGCGGCCGGCCAGCTTGAACACCTTCTGCGTGTTGGGGGGAAGCGAGGAGAGGTCCAGCATCTTCTCGGGCTCCTTGGCCACGGAGCGGTACAGGAGCCAGAAGCCGTACCCCACCATCGCGGCGCCCGCGCCGATCACCACCCACCGCCCCAGCGGGTGCTCCATCACGGGCGCGGTGAAGCGGCCGGCGCTTTCGCGGTCGCCCTGTGCCCAGCCGTAGAACGCCAGCCGCGCCGCCGTGGCCGCGAGCCCGGTGTAGATGATCGCCGTGAAGAGGTGAGCGGTGCGCTTCCCCAGCCCCTTCAGGCTGGTGCCGCGCCGCTCGGGGTCGAGCACGGCCTGCAGCAGGCTCCAGACGGCGAAGCCGAGCAGCCCCAGCGCCAGGATGGGGAGCAGCACCCGGCCGAACGGCCGCTGGAAGATCTCGAGCATGGCCCCGCGGGTCCCCGCCGGGTGCCGGTTCTCGACCGCCGCCCGCCCCGCCATCAGCGCCACGAGCACATACACCACGCCGCGTGAGAAGAAGCCCGCTCGCGCCAGCCGTTCCAGCCACGGCGCCACGTCGCGCGCCATCTCGTTCGCCTTCCGCTGTGCCTGCTTCGCCGCCGACGCCATCCGCACCCCATCCGCATGAGTAATAGGAACTCTCACCGACAGGAGTACACGACTCGTGCCGGGGGGACGGCCCTCCTCGCTCTGGGCCGAGGCCCCCACCCGGAGAATCGCGGACGGTACTGCTGTCCTCGATTCTCCGACCTCCCCCCAAAACAGCCTGGGGGAGGTAAAAGGGCTTTTCGGTTCACTCGCTCGTCACGTCGATCGTGGAACACGCCCGGCCCCCACGCACTCACGCACTCACGCACTCACGCACTCACGCACTCACGCACTCACGCACCTGTTCCCCCGAGGCAGTCAAACGCAACGGCCTGTTTCTCCCGCCGCATACAGAATCCAGCATCTCACGAAACCTCTCCGCAAAACCTGCCGTAGGGGCCTCCGCAACCTGCTTTCATCCGGGCGCGGCGCCTCTGGCCGTGCCTTCCGGACCCGGGGGACCATCCTTCCGCCCCCCTGCCCTTCCGAATACTGGAGCCGGATCCATGTCCCTTGTCCAGGACCTCCGCTACGGCGCGCGGAAACTGGTCCGCAACCCCGGGTTCTCGGCCATCTCGGTCATCACCCTGGCGCTGGGGATCGGGCTGACCACCACCATGTTCAGCATCGTGTACGGCGCCCTGATGCGCGGGCTGCCGTTCGAGCACGGCGAGCGCGTGGTGAGCATCCGCCGGGCGAACCCCGCGCGCGACCAGGACCGCCTGTCGGTGTCGTTGCACGACTTCAACGACTATCGCGCGCAGCAGCGCTCGTTCGAGGCGCTGGGCGCGTACGACAACGGCACCATGACGGTGAGCGGCACCGAGAAGCCCGAGCGCTTCGACGGCGCCTACATGACCGCCAACACCTTCCAGATGCTTCGCGTGCAGCCGCTGCTGGGGCGCACCTTCCGCCCCGGCGAGGACGCGGTGGGCGCGCCGGCCGTGGTGGTGCTGGGCTACGACCTGTGGCAGAGCCGCTACGGCGGCGACCGCGCCATCGTCGGCCGCACCATCCGCGTCAACGGCGAGCAGGCCGAGGTCATCGGCGTGATGGGGAAGGGGTTCGCCTTCCCCTCCAACGAACAGCTGTGGGTTCCCCTGCGCAAGGCGCTCCCCGCCAGGCGCGGCGAGGGCGACTGGGTGGACGTGTTCGGCCGGCTCAAACCCGGCGTGTCGCTGGACCGCGCCAACCTCGAGATCGCGGGGATCGCCCGGCGGCTGGCCACGCAGTACCCCGAGAGCAACCGCGACCTGACGGCTTTCGTGGAGCCCTACACCAAGAGCTTCCTGGGCGACGAGGCGGTCACGCTTCTCAGCACCATGCTGTTCGCGGTCTTCCTGGTGCTGCTGATCGCCTGCGCCAACGTGGCCAACCTCCTCCTCTCGCAGGCGGCCATGCGCGCCCGCGAAGTGGGGATCCGCACCGCGATGGGCGCCAGCCGCGCGCGCATCATCATGCAGTTCCTCACCGAGCCGCTGGTGATGGCGGTGGTGGCCGCAGTGATCGGCGTGGGGCTGGCGTTCGAGGGGGTCAAGCTGTTCAACGACGCGATTGCCGGCACCGACCCGCCCTTCTTCATCGTGATCAAGATCGACGGGCCGATCCTCCTCTTCGTCCTGGGCATTACCCTCTTCGCCACCTTCGTGAGCGGCGTGCTCCCCGCCATCCGCGCCTCGGGGGCGAACGTGAACGAGGTGCTGAAGGACGAGGCGCGCGGGAGCAGCTCGTTCCGCGGCGGGTTGATCTCGCGGGTGCTGGTGGTGTTCGAGATCGCGCTCTCGGTGGGCCTGCTGGTGGCCGCGGGGCTCACCATCAAGAGCGTCACGCGGCTGAGCAACCACGACTTCGGGTTCCCCACCCGGAGCATCTTCACCGCCCGCGTGGCGCTCCCCGAGACGGTATACAAGGACAGCGTGGCGCAGGTGCGCTTCTTCGACCAGCTGTACCAGCGGCTGGGCGACGTGCGCGGCGCGGAGAGCTACACGCTCACGGGGATGCTCCCCGTCCTCGGCGCGCCCACGCAGACCTTCGCGGTGGAGGGGAAGGCGTACGCGCAGGAGCGCGACTACCCCGAGACGCACTACGTGACGACGTACCCGGGGTACTTCCGCACCTTCAAGGTAAGCCTGGACGGGCGCGACTTCTCCAGCGGCGACACGCGCGCCAGCGAGCCGGTGGCCATCGTGAGCCACACCTTCGCGAAGAAGTACTTCGGCAACGGCAACCCCGTGGGCCGGCGCTTCCGGATGGGCGACGCGAAGAGCACCGAGCCGTGGCGCACCATCGTGGGCGTGGTCCCCGACCTGTGGAACGACGGGCTGGAGAACGAGAAGCCCGAGACGGTCTACCTCCCCTTCGCGCAGGCGCCGCAGCGCTACATGTCGGTGACCATCCGCACCAGCGGGAACCCCGCCGCCATGACCGCCCCGGTGCGCGAGCTGGTGACGGGGATGGACCCCGACCTCCCGATCTACTTCGTGAAGACGCTGCAGGAGCGGATCGACGAGGAGAGCTGGTTCTACCGCGTGTTCGGCGCGCTGTTCATGATCATGGGCGCGGTGGCGCTGGTGCTGGCCGGCGTGGGGCTGTACGGGGTGATGTCGTTCAACGTGGCCCGCCGCACCCGCGAGATGGGGGTGCGCATGGCGCTGGGCGCCAAGCCGGGCGACGTGATCCGGCTGGTGATGCGCTCGGGGATGATCCAGCTGGGCATGGGCCTGGTGCTGGGCGCCGGGCTGGCGTGGCTGCTGGCGCGCGGCCTCCGCATCATCCTCTTCCAGGTGAGCGTGTTCGACCCGGTGGTGATCGGGCTTACGCTGGGGGTGCTGGTGGTGGCCGCGCTGGCCGCCACGCTGGTCCCCGCCTTCCGCGCCACGCGCGTGGACCCCATGACGGCGCTGCGCTACGAATGACTTTCCCCGCGCCGGCCCCGCCAGGGCCGGCGGACCGCACCTTTGACCCCGGAGGCCGACCGATGACCGCGACCGAGTCGCTGATCCACATGCGCGGGGTGACCCGCGTGTTCATGACCGACGAGTTGGAGACGCACGCCCTGTCCGGGATCAGCCTGGACATCCAGCGCGGCGAGTACGTGTCCATCGCCGGCCCGTCGGGGTGCGGAAAGACCACGCTCCTTTCCATCCTGGGGCTGCTGGACTCGCCCAGCGCGGGCGACTACGTGCTGAACGGCACGCACGTGAGCGACCTTGCCGCCGGCCGCCGCGCCGAGATCCGCAACCGCGAGATCGGCTTCATCTTCCAGGCGTTCAACCTGATCGGCGACCTGACCGTGGCCGAGAACGTGGAGCTGCCGCTCACCTACCGCGGCATGCCCGCCGCCGAGCGCAGGGAGCGCGTGGCCGCCGCGCTGCAGAAGGTGGGGATGGGCCACCGGATGAAGCACTATCCGTCGCAGCTCTCCGGCGGCCAGCAGCAGCGCGTGGCCGTGGCCCGCGCCATCGCCGGCGGCCCCTCGGTCCTGTTGGCCGACGAGCCCACGGGGAACCTGGACTCGGCCAACGGCGGGCAGGTGATGGAGCTGCTGGCCGAGCTGCACGGCCAGGGATCGACCATCGTGATGGTGACGCACGACCCCCGCTACGCCGAATACGCCGACCGCACCATCCACCTGTTCGACGGCAAGGTGACGGACGAGGTGCCGGCGGGGCATGGGGCGGAGGTGCTGGCGGGGGTTTGAGCGCGCGGGCCCCCCTGGCGCCTGAGGGCGCCTGTCCCCCCGCTGCGCGGTGGGACTTTCTCCGGGCAAGGTGCCGACTGTTCGTCACCTGCGACGCGTTTCCGTTGTCACCGTTGCTGTTGCAGTGCTCCCCCTCCCCCGCGGAGCGCGGGGAGGGGGCCGGGGGGAGGGGGCCGCCGCCGCATGGGCCG
>DASSJS010000236.1:0-36071 GCA_035691085.1 Longimicrobium sp. | reverse complement strand
CCACGCTCGGCGCGGTGCGGGGGCGCCTGGAACGCGAGGGGCTGCTGGCGGAGGGAAACCTGTCGGCGGACGACGAGGCGCGGCCGGTGGCGGAGGCGTGGACCGACTCGCGGCAGGTGGGCGAGGGCTCGCTCTTCTGCGCGTACCGGGGGACGGAGGCCGACAGCCACGTCTACCTGGCCGACGTGGCCGCCCGGGGCGCCGCGGGGGCCACGGTGGAGCGGCGCGATGAATCGGCCCCGCTCCCGCAGATCGTGGTGACCGACGGGCGGCTGGCCGCCAGCCACGCCGCGGCCGAGGTGTACGGCGACCCGTGGAATGAGCTGCTGCTGATCGGCCTCACGGGGACGAACGGGAAGACCACCAGCGCCGCCATCCTGCGCCACCTGCTGGGGCGCCGCGCGCCGGCGGGGTCGGTGGGAACGCTGGGCGCGGTGGACCAGGAAGGGAAGGTCATCCCCGGGACCGAGGGGCTGACCACGCCGGGGCCCACGGAAGCCGCGCGCTGGCTGCGGCAATACGTGGCGCTGGGGGTGAAGTCGGTGGCGATGGAGGTGAGCTCGCACGCGCTGGACCAGGGGCGGATGGCGGCGGCGCGCTTCGACGCGGCGCTGTTCACCAACCTGACGCGCGACCACCTGGACTATCACCAGACGATGGAGGCGTATCGCGCGGCCAAGCTCAAGCTCCTCGAGCTGCTGAAGCCCGCGGGTGCGGTCGTGCTGAATGCGGACGATCCGGCATGGAACGGTGTGGGGGCATCGCGAAACCGCCGGGTCGTCCGCTTCAGCACCTCCGCCCCGGCGGACGTCAGGGCGCGCGACATCCGGGTGGGGCCGGGGGGGATGGAATTCATCCTCTCCACCCCCTCCGGTGACACCGACGTTGCGCTGCCGCTGTTTGGCAGCTTCAACGTTTCCAACGCCCTGGGATGCGCCGCGGTGCTGTGGGCGCTGGGGTGGAGCGCGGGTGAGATCGCGGCGGGGCTGGCCAGCCTGCCGCAGGTGCCCGGCCGGCTGGAGCGCGTCTCCGGCCCGCCGCAGAGCGCCACCGTGCTGATCGACTACGCGCACACGCCCGACGCGCTGGAGCGGGCGCTGGGCGCGCTGCGGCCGCTGGTGAAGGGGCGGCTGTGGGTGGTTTTCGGCGCCGGGGGCGACCGCGATCCGGGGAAGCGGCCCGAGATGGGGCGCATCGCCAGCGAGGGCGCCGACGTGCCGGTGGTGACCTCCGACAACCCCCGCACCGAGGATCCCGAAGCGATCATCGACGAGATCGAACGCGGCATGGGACGTGCACCCCGCCGGCGCATTCCCGACCGCCGCGAGGCCATCCAGCACGCCCTCCTGAACGCCGGCCAGGACGACCTCGTCCTGCTCGCCGGCAAGGGCCACGAAACGTACCAGATCGTGGGCACGGAGAAGCGGCCGTTCGACGAACGGCAGGTGGTTCGCGAGGTCCTGGCAGCACGGGCGTCGCAGAGTGGAGGTGCAGGTTGAGCGGGTTCCGCTGGACGGCGGAGGAAGTGGCGCGGGCGCTGGAAGGCGTTCGCGCGACGGAGGACGGCAGGGGACAGGGGACGGGAGACAGGGGAGAGCCTGCAGGGGCGGGCCCGGTCTTCTCGGGCATCTCCACCGACACGCGGAAGATCGAGGCGGGGTCGCTGTTCGTCGCCCTGAAGGGCGAGAGCTTCGACGCGCACGACTTCCTGGGGCAGGCGGCGGAGGCCGGGGCAGCCGGCGCCGTCGTTTCGCGCATTCCGGAAGGCGCGCCCGGCACCCTCGTCTACTACTCCGTCAGCGACACGCTGCACGCGCTGGGCGCGCTGGGCCGGCACCGCCGCCGCGCGCTGGCGGGGAAGGTGGTCGCGGTTGCAGGGAGCAACGGGAAGACGACCACGAAAGACCTGCTGCGCGCCGCGCTCTCGCCGCGCTACCGGGTGCACGCCACCACGGGGAACCTGAACAACCAGGTGGGCGCGCCTTTGACTCTTCTCGCCACGCCCGACGACGCGGAAGTCGTGGTCGTCGAGGTGGGGACCAACGAGCCGGGGGAGATCGCCATCCTGGGCGCCATCGTGGAGCCCGACGCGGTGGTCATCACCTCCATCGGCGAGGAGCACCTGGAGGGGCTGGGCTCGGTGGAAGGGGTGCTCGAGGAAGAGCTCTCCATCCTCCCCCACCTCCGTTCCGGCGGCGTGGCCGTGGTGGCCGAGGAACCGCCCGAGCTTCCCGAGCGCGCCGGGCAGGTGATCGGCGCCATGCGGCTGCGCGTGGCGGGGCTGGACGAACAGGCGGACGTGCGCCCCGACGGCGGCGCGGCGGGGATCCAGGTGCAGCCGGGCGGGGCGACAAGATGGTCGTTCCGCGGCGTGCCGGTCGAACTGCCGCTGCCGGGGATGCACAACGTGCGCAACGCGCTGATCGCGCTTGGCATCTCCACGGAGCTCGGGGTGCCGGTGGAGGATTCGGCCCGGTCCATCGCCGCCATGGCCGCGCCGAAGATGCGCAGCGAGTGGCGCAGGGTGGGCTCGCTGAACGTGCTGGCGGATTGCTACAACGCCAATCCCCCCAGCACCCGCGCGGCGATCGAGCTGCTGGCGTCGCTCCCCGCGGACGGTGAGAAAGTCGCGGTCCTGGGGACGATGCGCGAGCTGGGCGGCCACGCGGTGGAGCTGCATCGCAGCGTGGCGCGGGGCGCGCTGGAGCGGCTGGGGAACGGGATCGACCGCGTGGTCGCCACCGGTGACTTCGTGGCGGCCGTCCGCGAGCTGGGCGTGGGGGAGGGCGTGATCGCCGTGGAAGACCCGATCGAGGCGTACCAGGCGCTGCGGCCGCACCTGAAGGGCGGGGAGACCATCCTGCTCAAGGGCTCGCGCGGGGTGGCGCTGGAGCGGCTGATCCCGCTGCTGGAGAACGACTTCCTGAACGACACCGCCACCGCGAACGCGGGAAGCTGACCGTGCTCTACTACCTGCTGGTGCCGCTGTCCGAGCACAACATCGCGTTCAACGTTTTCCGCTACGTCACCTTCCGCGCGGCGGGCGCGGTGGTCACGGCGTTCCTGGTGGCGTTCTGGTTCGGCCCCTCCATCATCTCGCGCCTGCGGATGCTGAAGGTGGGGCAGGTGGTGCGCACCGAGGGCCCGCAGACCCACCTGGGGAAGAGCGGCACCCCGACGATGGGCGGCGTGCTGATCGTGCTGGCCACGGTGATCCCCACGCTCCTGTGGGCGCGGCTGGACCAGTTCAACACCTGGGCGGTGATCATCACCCTCTGCTGGCTCGGCGGCCTGGGCTTCCTGGACGACTACCTGAAGATCACCCGGAAGAAGACGGAAGGGCTGAAGGGTCGCTACAAGCTGGTGGGTCAGACCAGCGCCGGGCTGGTGCTGGGGCTGGCGCTGGTGTTCCTCCCGCGGCTGATCCCCATGCTCGACAGCGGGATCCCCGGCTATCCGCACGCCTGGACGCAGATCCCCTTCTTCAAGACGGTCCACATCAGCATGTGGTGGCCGCTGTACGTGCTGTTCGTGACGTTCATCATCGTGGGGTGCAGCAACGCGGTGAACCTGACGGACGGGCTGGACGGCCTGGCGGCGGGGCTCTCGGCCATCGCGGCGGTGACCTTCGCCTTCTTCGCGTACGTGCTGGGGCGCGTGGACGCGGCCAACTACCTGAACCTGTTCTACATCCCAGGCGCGGGCGAGGTGGCCATCTTCCTCGTTGCGCTCGCAGGCGGATGCATGGGCTTCCTCTGGTTCAACGCGCACCCGGCCGAGGTGTTCATGGGCGACACCGGGTCGCTGGCCATCGGCGGGGTGCTGGGGTGCGTGGCGGTGCTGCTGCGGGCGGAGTTCCTGCTGGGGATCGTGGGCGCGATCTTCGTCGCGGAAGCGCTCTCGGTGATCCTGCAGACGGCCTACTTCAAGTGGACCAAGAACCGCACCGGCACGGGCCGCCGCATCTTCCGGATGGCCCCGCTGCACCACCACTTCGAGCAGATCGGGTGGCACGAGAGCAAGGTGATCATCCGGTTCTGGATCATGGGGATCATGTGTGCGCTGGTTGCTTTCGCCACGCTCAAGATCCGGTGAGGGGGAGGCTGGGGAGCACGTGGGTGGGTGGGTTGAACAGGTGCGTGAGTGCGTGAGTGCGTTTTGCCCTCGCGCAGGCACCGGCACCCGCGCCCGGAGAACGCACTCGCGCACTCACGCACTGGCGCACCTGTTGGTTTTTCGGGCGGAAACTTCGCAACGCGATGAGGCTCGCATGACGACATCGCTGGCAGGGTACACCATCGGGGTGCTGGGGCTGGCCCGCAGCGGCCTGGCCGCGGCGAAGCTCGCGCTGGCCCGTGGTGCGCGCGTGTATGCCAGCGACGCCGGCGACAACCCGCAGACCCGCCGCGCCGCCGAGCAGATCAACGCCATGCACGGCCTGGCCGAGGTGGGCCGCCACGACCTGGGGAAGCTGGCGCGCTGCGACAAGATCGTCCTCTCTCCCGGCATCCCGCTCAGCGCCCCCGTGCTGAAGGCGCCCGAGATCGCCCACGTGCCGGTGATTCCCGAGATCGAGTTCGCCTTCGGGCTGCTGGAGTGCCCGGTGATCGCCATCACGGGGACCAACGGGAAGACGACCGTCACTTCGCTGATCGGGCACCTGCTGCACGCCGACGGGCAGGAGGCCGGCGTGGGCGGCAACATCGGCACCGCGCTCAGCGAGCTGGTGATGCGCGAGCCGCAGCCCCGCATCGCCGTCGTGGAGACCAGCTCGTTCCAGCTGAACGGGATCCGCGAGTTCAACCCGCGCATCGGGGTGCTCACCAACCTGGCGCCCGACCACCTGGACTGGTACACCAGCGTCGAGAGCTACTACGCCGACAAGGCGCACCTCTTCCGCAACGCCACCGGCGAAAGCCGCTGGGTGCTGAACGGCGAGGACGCGGTCGCCCGCGAGCTCCCGGGGAACGCCGCGGGAACGCGCTACTACTTCCGCGCCGAGACGCAGCCGCCCGCCGGCGAGCTGGGGGGCTACCTGTCGCCCGACAGGTGGCTGGTGCTGCGGCTGCAGGAAGGGCGCGAGGAGCGCATCCTCCCGGCCGACCAGCTGCGCATCCTGGGGCCGCACAACGTGGCCAACGCGCTGGCGGCGTCGATCGCGGCGCGGCTGGCGGGGGCGTCGGTGGAGGCGATCGCGCGGGGGCTGAGGAGCTTCGAGGCGCCGCCGCACCGGCTGCAGCCCGTGGCGGAGGTCGGCGGCGTGCTCTGGATCAACGACAGCAAGGCCACCAACATCGCCTCCACCCGCGTGGCGGTGCGCGGGATGACGCGGCCGACGGTTCTTCTCCTCGGGGGACGCCACAAGGGCGAGCCGTACTCCGAGCTGCTGGAAGACCTGGGGCGGGTGCGCGCGATCCTGGCCTTTGGCGAGGCGGGGGAGATCATCGAACACGACCTGCGGGGGAAGGCGCCGGTGGAGCGCGTGCACGGGAGCTTCGACGACGTGGTGCGCCGCGCCCGCGAAGTCGCGCGGCCGGGCGACGCCGTGCTCCTTTCGCCCGCGTGCAGCAGCTTCGACATGTTCCGCAACTACGAGGAGCGGGGGACACGCTTTGCCGAGCTGGTGACCGGCGTGGCGCAGCCGGCCATGGCCGAGGCCGCGGCATGAGCGGGATGGCCCTGCTCGGGCGCAAGCCGAAGGGCGGTGACGCCGTCCTGCAGCCCGTCGTCCCTCCCGGCACCCGGTCGCGCGTGAAGGCGGCGCCCGCGCCGGCCGACGCGGTGCAGGTGGAGACGTGGGAGTCGCGGGCGCTGGTGGCGCTCACCCTGGTGGCGTTCTGCTTCGGGGTGATCGAGATGTACAGCGCGAGCGCGTTCCTGGCGCGCTCGCAGGGGCTTCCCGGGCACTTCTTCGCCCTCAACCAGCTGGTCGGCGCGCTGATGGGCGGGGTGATGGCGGCCGTGCTCTCGCGGGTGGACTATCGCCGCTTCCGGCTGTGGGCGTGGCCGATGCTGGTGGTGATCGGGGTGATGCTGCTGGTGATCGTGATGCCCGGCACGCACGCCATCGCCCCGCGGCTGAACGGCGCGCGCCGCTGGCTGAACCTGGGCGTGAGCTTTCAGCCCAGCGAGTTCGCCAAGATCGCGCTGATCGCCTGGACGGCCGCGCTGGCGGTGAAGAAGCAGGACCGGCTGCACTCGCTCAGCAAGGGGCTCCTTCCCTTCCTGGTGGTCTGGCTGCCGATCGTGGTGCTGGTGCTGGCGGAGCCGAACATGAGCGCGGCGCTCCTCCTCCTTCTCCTTTCCGCGCTGGTGCTGTTCGCGGGCGGGGCGCGGATCGGGCACTTCATCTTCTTCGGCCTGCTGGCGGTGCCGGTGGTGTGGCACCAGATCACGCACGCCGGCTACCGGATGCAGCGCATCGCCGCCTTCCTGGACCCCACGGCGGATACGGACGGGGTGAGCTACCAGATCTACCAGAGCCTGATCGCGGTGGGGTCGGGAGGGCTCGGAGGCGTGGGATTCGGCGGGAGCCGGCAGAAGTTCGGCTTCCTTCCCGAGCCGCACAACGACTTCCTCTTCTCGATGATCGCGGAAGAGTGGGGGCTGCTGGGGATCGTGTTCGTGGTGGCGATCTTCGCGGGGTTCCTGTGGGTGGGCTATCGCATCGCGGCCAAAGCGCCGGACCGCTTCGGGTACCTGCTGGCGGTGGGGATGACGAACATGATCGCCATCTCGGGCTTCTTGCACATGGGCGTGGCGCTGTCGCTGCTGCCGACGACGGGGGTGGCGCTCCCGTTCATGAGCTATGGGCGCAGCGCGCTGCTGGCGCAGTTCTGCGCGGTGGGGATCCTGCTGAGCGTCGCGCGGGCGACGAGGAAGGCGGCGGCATGAGCGCGCGCATCCTGTTCGCGGGCGGCGGCACGGGCGGGCACCTGTACCCCGCGCTGAACCTGGGCGACGCGGTGAAGCGGGCCGACCCGGCGGCCGAGACCTTCTTCGTGGGCGCGCAGCGCGGCGTGGAGAGCCGCGTGCTGCCGGAGAAGGGGGTGCAGCACCAGCTCCTTCCGCTGGAGCCGATCCGCCGCGCGAAGCCGTGGGAGAACTGGAAGCTGGTGCCGGCGATGATGGGGAGCCTGCGCCGGCTGGGCGCCATCTTCCGCGCCTTCCGCCCGCAGGTGGCGGTGGGGACGGGGGGATACGCCAGCGGCCCGGCCGTGTTCTACGCCATGCTGCGCGGCGTTCCGTTCGCGCTGCAGGAGCAGAACAGCTTTCCCGGCTTCGTCACGCGGAAGCTGGCGGGGCGCGCGAGCCAGCTCCACCTGGCGTTCCCCGAGGCGCGCAAGTACCTGAAGCCGGGGCCGCGCACTGAAGTGTTCGAGTACGGCAACCCCATCACCCCGCCCGACTTCCACGTCGATCGCGCCGAGGCCCGGGCGCGCTTCGGGCTGGGGAGCGGCACGGTCTGTCTCATCACCGGCGGATCGCAGGGCGCGCGCGCGATGAACGAGGCGCTGCTCAGCGACCTGCGCGGCATGGCCGAGAAGCGGCTGCCGCCTCCGCCCGCCGGGTTCGAGATCCTGTGGGCCACGGGGACGGGGAACTTCGACGCGATCCAGGCCAAGCTGGGCGAGATCGGCCGCCCCGAGTGGGTGAAGGTGCTGCCGTACATCACCGACATGCCGGGCGCGCTGGCCTCCGCCGACTTCGCGGTCGCGCGGGCGGGGGCGATGTCGCTGGCCGAGCTGTGCGCCTGGGGGATCCCGGCGATCCTGGTCCCCCTGCCGACCGCCGCGGCCAACCACCAGCACCACAACGCGGTGGCGCTGGCCGACGCGGGCGCCGCGCTGCTGGTGCCCGAGAGCGAGCTGGGCCAGGGCCGCCTGTGGGGCGAGATGATGAAGCTGGCCGCCGACCCCGCCACCCGCGCCCGCGTGGCCGCCAAGGCGAAGGAGCGCGGCAAGCCGGACGCGGCGGACAGGATCGCGGCGGAGTTGTTGAGGCTGGTGCGGGGGTAGGCACCGCTGGCCGGGCGGTTGAAACCGCGGCAACAACGGCCCAAAGTCCGCCTTCGCGGACTCCCGGGGATGGGTCAGCGCGATGGGTGGGGAATCGCGCAAGGACTGACGATGCAACCTCTCCCGGTACGGGGGAGGTGGACGGCCCAAGCCGGCCGGAGGGGGCCGCCGCGCCGCGCCCACGCAGTCGCCCGGGACTGAAGAGAATGCAGTTGCAGTGTGGCTGTGGCACGCCCCCGGTGGCGGGTGGAAGATGGGTGGCTGGGAGCTGGGCCGCCGGGGGCACCGCAGCCGGATCGAAGACGGATTGGAGACTGGGAACCGGGCACTTTCGCAGTTCAACGCACTTGCGCACTCACGCACTTGCGCACCTGTTCGCGGCGCCGAAAACCGCGCAGAAACACCCGTAGCCCCCGAAGCAGCAGACCGCTAGAATCGTGACCGAACTCGATCTCGTGAAACTGGCCCGGAGCGGCCCGGTGCACTTCGTAGGCATCGGCGGGGCGGGGATGGCCCCGCTCGCCGAGATGCTGCTCCTTGCCGGCGGCCAGGTCACGGGGTGCCAGGACCACCTGAACGCCTCCGCGCGCCTCCTGCGCCGCCACGGCGCCACCGTCACCGAGGGGCATGACCCCGCGCACGTGGCCGGCGCGGTGGCCGTGGTGATGACCGCCGCCGTGCCCGACGGCCACCCCGAGATCGCCGCCGCCCGCGCCCGCGGCATCCCCGTGATGAAGCGCGCCGCCGCGCTGGGCGCCATCGTCAACCGCGGCACGGTGATCGGCATCGCGGGGACGCACGGGAAGACGACGACCACGGCGCTCACCACCACGGTGCTCGCCGCCGCCGGGCTCGACCCCACGGGCTTCGTGGGCGCGCACGTCGCCGCGTGGGGCGGCAACCTGCGCCGCGGCGGCGACAGCGTCTACGTGGTCGAGGCCGACGAGTACGACCGCTCGTTCCACCAGCTCCGCCCCACGGTGGCCGTGATCACCACGCTCGAGGCCGACCACCTGGACATCTACGGCTCGCTGGAGGCGGTGGAGGAAAGCTTCCTCACCTTCGCCGAGTCGGTCCCGCCTGACGGGTTGATCGCCTGCTGCGCGGATGACCACGGCGCATCGCGCCTGGCCAACCTGCTGCGCGGCGGCCCCGAGCGGGTGATGACGTACGGGCTGAACGCCGGGTCCATGCTTCGCGCGGAAGACGTCGTGAACGACGGCGCGGCGACGCGCTTCACGGTGCGCGAGCGGGGGACGGTGCTGGGGACGGCGCGGGTCGCGGTGCCGGGGGTGCACAACGTCCGCAACGCGCTCGCCGCGGTCGCCGTCGCCCGCCGCTTCGACATTCCGTGGGCCGCCATCGAGCGCGGGCTGGCCGACTTCAAGGGCGTGGACCGGCGCTTCGAGCGCGTGGGCGAGGCGGCGGGCGTGCTCTTCGTGGACGACTACGCGCATCATCCCACGGAGATCGAGGCCACGCTGACCGCCGCGCGCGCCGCGCATCCGGACCGGCGGCTGGTCGCCGTCTTCCAGCCGCACCTGTACTCGCGCACCCGCGACTTCGCGGACGAGTTCGGGCGCGCGCTGACCGGCGCCGACATCGTGTTCCTGACCGACATCTACGCCGCGCGCGAAAAGCCGATCGAGGGCGTGACGGGGGAGATGATCGCCATCCCGGCGCGCCAGGCGGGCGTGGACGTGCGCTACGTGACCGACCGCGCCGAGATCGTGAACGCGGTATCGCAGGAGCTGCGCGCGGGGGACCTGTGCCTGACCATGGGCGCCGGGAACCTGGACGAGGCCAGCCGCGAGCTGCTGGCGCTCCTCGAGGCGCCCGCCGGGGCGGGGCGATGAGGCGCCGCACCGCCGTCCTCCTGGGCACGGCCGCGGTCATCGGCGGAACGGCCGCGGCGTCGCGGTACTGGGCGCCGCCGCTGGGGCAGCGGATCGCCTGGTTCGCGGCGGAGCGGGTGGAAGTGTCGGGCGCGCGGCTCCTGCCGCCGCAAGAGGTGCTGCAGGCCAGCGGCGTGCGCGTGGGCACCAACGTCTGGGCCGATCCCGCGCCCTTCGTGGCCGCGCTGCGCAGGCACCCGGTGGTCGCCAGCGCGCAGGTGGTGCGCGTGTGGCCGCGGACGCTGCGCATCCGCATCGTGGAGAAGACGCCGGCGGCGCTGGTGCAGGCCGGCGTCCTGCGCCCGGCCACGGCCGACGGCGAGGTGCTTCAGGTGGACGCGGCGCGGGGCGAGCTGGACCTGCCCCTGCTGACCGCGCGGGTGCGGATGGACGGCCGGCGCCGCATCACCGACGCCGGCGCGCGCGCCACCCTTGCCGAGGCCGCGCGGCTGGCCGAGCTGGAGCCGGCGCTGATGGCCCGCGTGAGCGAGGTGCGCCCGGTGAGCGCGACGGAGACGAGGCTCGTCCTCACCCGCCCCGCCGCCGACGTGCTGGTGCGCGACGGGATCGGCGCCGACGCGCTGGTCCGCCTGCGCGCCGCGCTCGACGACGTGGCCAGCCGCGCCGCCGCCGACACGACGCACGCGCGGGTGGTGGTGGACGCCCGCTTCGACGACCAGGTGGTCGTCCGCCGGAAGAGCTAGGACGGTACGAGCAGCAATCCGGGCACGCACGCGCTTTCGCACTTTCGCACTTTCGCACTTTCGCACTCTCGCACTTTCGGACCCCGTCGGCATGCGCCCAACCGTCGTTGCAGGCCTGGACATCGGCTCCAGCAAGACCGCCGTCGTGATCGCCGAGGTCGACGGCGAGGCCGGGCAGCGCGCCCAGGTGAAGATCCTGGGCGTGGGGCAGGCACGCACCACCGGCATCCGCCGCGAGATCGTCACCGACATCGAGGCCACCACCGAGGCCGTCCGCAAGGCGGTGAAGGAGGCCGAGCTGATGGCGGGGGTGAAGGTGGAGCGGCTGTACACCGGGATCGCGGGCGAGCACATCCACGCCGCGCCTTCCACCGGGGTGGTCGCGGTCGGCCGCCAGCAGGGCTCGCGCGACCAGGAGGTGAGCGCCGACGACGTGCTGCGCGTGAACGAGGTCGCCCGCGCCGTCCCCATCCCCGCCGACCGGGAGCTGATCCACGCGATCCCGCAGGAGTACATCGTGGACGCGCAGGGCGGGATCAGCGACCCCGTGGGGATGGCGGCCATGCGGCTGGAGGCCGAGGTCTTCATCGTCACCGGGAGCAGCTCGGCCGCGCAGAACATCCGCAAGTCCATCACCCGTGCCGGCTACGGCGTGGCCGAGCTGGTGCTGGAGCCGATCGCGTCGTCGCTGGCGGTGATGAGCGACGACGAGAAGGAGATCGGGACGGCGCTGGTGGAGCTGGGCGGCGGGACGACGGACGTGGCCGTCTTCCACGAGCGGAAGATCCGCCACCTGGCGTCGCTCCCCTGGGGCGGCTCGACGGTGACCAACGACCTGGCGAAAGGGCTCTCGCTTCCCTATGCCGAGGCGCAGCGGGCCAAGGAGCGCTGGGCCAGCGCCATGGCCGACCTGGTGAACCCGAACGAGACGTTCGAGATCCCCGGCCCGCAGGGGACCAGCCGCCACGTGGCGCGCGAACTGGTGGCGCACATCGTGGAGCAGCGCATGGACGAGATCTTCGGCCTGGTGGCGGCGGAGCTGGAGCGGAGCGGCTTCGCCGGGCAGCTGGGCGGGGGGATCGTGCTGACGGGAGGCGGGGCAAGCCTGGCGGGAATCGTGGAGCTGGCCGAGCGCAGCTTTGCCGCGCCGGTGCGCATCGGAGTGCCCGGCGACGGGCTGGGCGGGCTTGCGGATTCGGTGCGCCGGCCCAAGTTTGCTACGGCCGCAGGGCTCGCCATCTACGGCTCCCGCCGACTGATCAACGACACACCCGAAGGCGCCGATCCCAGGGCATCCGTTTCTGGCGCCGTACGGCGTTTGAAGGACTGGCTCGCGGACTTCTTCTAAGGTCCACGTGCCCGGGACACGTGCATACCTGAACCTACCGGCGGAACCCTCCCACGAGACCGGAGGAGCGAACCCAAGATGATCTTCGAATACGAAGAGACCCTGCCCCAGAACGCCCGCATGAAGGTTGTGGGGGTGGGTGGCGGCGGCGGCAACGCGGTGGACCGGATGATCGAGGAGGACCTCGAGGGCGTCGAGTTCATCTCGGTGAACACCGACGCGCAGGTCCTCAAGAAGAGCAAGGCGCCGGTCAAGATCCAGATCGGCCAGAAGCTCACGCGCGGCTTGGGCGCCGGCGCCCGCCCCGAGATCGGGCGGCAGGCGCTGGAGGAAAACCGTGACGACATGCGGAAGGCGCTGGAGGGCGCCGACCTGGTGTTCATCACGGCCGGCATGGGCGGCGGCACCGGCACCGGCGCCGCGCCCGTGATCGCCGAGATGGCGCGCGAGATGGGCGCGCTCACCATCGCCATCGTCACCAAGCCCTTCCTGTTCGAGGGGAAGAAGCGGATGCGCCAGGCCGAGGAGGGCCTGAGCGAGCTGAAGCGTTCGGCGGATACCATGATCGTGGTTCCCAACGAGCGCCTCCTTTCCGTGGTCGGCAAGGGGACCTCCTTCCGCGACGCGCTGAAGAAGGCCGACGAGGTCCTCCTTCACGCCACGCAGGGCATCTCGGACCTGATCCGCGTGACCGGCGAGGTGAACGTGGACTTCGCCGACGTGCGGACCATCATGTCGAACCGGGGCGCGGCGCTGATGGGCACCGGCTTCGGGCGCGGCGAGAACCGGTCGGTGGAGGCGGCGCAGGAGGCCATCAGCTCGCCGCTGCTCGACAACATCTCCATCAGCGGCGCGGCGGGGGTGCTGATCAACATCACCGGCGGGATGGACCTGGCGATCGACGAGGTCACCACCATCTCCTCCATCATCCAGGAAGCGGCGGGCGACGAGGCCGAGATCATCTTCGGCGCGGTGCACGACAGCGGGATGAAGGAGGAGGTGCGGGTGACGGTGATCGCCACCGGCTTCGAGAAGACGGAGCCGATCTTCGAGCGGGTGGACAACGTGATCCGCGCCGACTTCCGCTCGCCCCGCGCCGACGTGCGGCCGATCACCGGCTCGCGCGTGGTGATGCCCACGGGCGACGGGCCGGCGCCCTTCGCGCCGCGCACGCCGGAGCGGCATCCGGAACGCGAGCGTGAGCCCGCGCCGTTCGCCCCGCGCGAGCGCGACCACACCCCGCTCCCGGCGCGCGACCACGCGCCGCCGCCGCCGCAGCCGCGCGAGCAGGGCACCCCGGTCACGCGGCTTCCCGTGCCGCCGCGCCAGCCCGAGCGCACGCCACCGAACGACCTGGAGATCCCGACCTTCATCCGTCGCCAGATGGACTGACAGGTCGGGGACGGAGCGGTCGCGCGCGCAGCGGGCCTTGCCGAAGGGCGGGGGCCGCTGCGCCGCGACGTTAGAGGGAACAGGGAGCAGCCAGCGGAGCGGGGGCGTGAGACGGGCCGAGGCTCGTCTACGCGAGCCGCGCGGGGCCCTCACCCTGGCGTTCAGGCGCCCGACTGCATCGGGTCCTGAACGCCTGTCCCTCTCCCAAAACAGCCCGGGAGAGGGACCCGGGGGCGCTTCGCGCGGCGCCTTCGGGCGGCTTCACGGACGTCTCATCTGCGGCCGCTCGCGGATGAGCGGCGGGCGCGATAGGTTGGGCGTCCTTCGTTCGCGCGGAGATCCCCTACATCGCAACGGCCGGCTCTCGGCGGCGGGTTGAAACCCGCCGCTGGAACTTCGGGAAGTCCGCCTTCGCGGACTGCTCGCCGATGCCGGTGCGCGTGGGGGAGTTCTCGAAGCGCACGGCACCGTCTTCCCGAGACGATGTGCTCCCCTCCCCCCGCGCAGCGGGGTGGAGGGGCCGGGGGAGGGGGGCCGCCCGCGGCCACGCGAGCGCCGGTTCACTGCACCGAAATCCACGTCGTAAGACTTCGCGGCAAACCAACCCAGGAGGTTTCTGGATGGCCAATCCCTACCGCCTGCTCTCGGGCGGCCTGCTGGGCGCGTTCGGCCTGGCGCTCGGCACCGCGTTTCTCCGCGATTCCACGCCGGAGCCGCCCGCGCCGCCCAAACTCCTCCCCGAGGCGCACGCCGCGCCCGTGGAGCACGTGCGCCGCGAAAAGCTGCGGTACGGGCACACGCTTGCCGAGCTCCTCCAGCAGCTGCGCGTGGACGGCCAGCAGGCCCACGCCATCCTGGCCCAGCTCCCCGACAGCGCCGCCGGCCACGAGGTGCGCGAGGGGCGCGAGTACGACCTGCGCATCGCGGCGCGCACCGGCGGCGTGCGGCGGCTGACGCTGCAGCTGGACGCCGATCGCGTGCTGACCGTGGACGGCCGCGGCGGAAGCCTGCGCGCCCGCGTCGACTCGGTGGAGGTGCACACCGACACCGCGGTGTTCAGCGGCTCCGTGCGCACCTCGCTCTACCAGGCGCTGGGCGAGGGCCATGGCGACATCCCCCGCCGCGAGCGCCGCCTGATCGCCGACCAGATCGCCGACGAGATCTTCGAGACGCGCATCGACTTCTCGAACGACCTGAACCCCGGCGACAGCTACCAGATCCTCTACGAGCGCACCGTGCGCCCCGACAACTCGGCCCGCCGCTCCCGCCTTCTCGCCGTCCGCTTCCTGCTGAGCGGGCACCTGTACGACGCGTACCTCTTCCGCCGCGACGGCAAGGACGGGTGGTACGACGGGAAGGGCCAGGCGCTCAAGCGCGGCTTCCTCCGCGCGCCGCTGGAGTTCCGCCGCATCAGCTCGGGCTTCACACTCTCGCGCTTCCACCCCATCCTGCATCGCTGGCGCGCCCACGTGGGGATCGACTTCGCCGCCAGCCCGGGCACGCCGGTGCGCGCGGTGGCCGATGGCGTGGTGCGCACCGCGGGGTACAGCGGCGGCTACGGGAACGTGGTGGAGATCGCGCACGGGCGCGGTTACTCCACGCGCTACGGGCACCTGCGCGGGTTCGCCAAGGGCGTCCGCGCGGGGTCGCGCGTCTCGCAGGGACAGGTGATCGCCTACGTCGGCAGCACCGGGCTCGCGACCGGGCCGCACCTGCACTACGAGTTCCGCAGCAACGGGCGGCCCATCAACCCGCAGTCGGTGAAGGAGATCCAGGCCGAGCCGGTGGATGGGAGCCGCTTCCGCGCGGTGGTGGAGGCGCGCGTGGCGGCCATGGAGCGCGTGGGCGGCGTGAAGCTGGCCGAGCGCACCGAGCGGAACGGACGCAGCGGGCGGCGCCGTGCCGATTGAGTTCACCGTCTACCCCGCCATCGACCTGCGCGGCGGCCGCTGCGTCCGTCTCGAAAAGGGCGAGGCGGCCCGAGAGACGGTCTACAGTGACGACCCAGCCGCCATGGCACGCACTTTCGCCACGGCCGGGGCGAGCTGGATCCACGTGGTCGACCTCGATGCCGCGTTCGGCACGGGGTCGAACCGCGACCGCATCGGCCAGATCGCCACGGCCACGGAGCTGAAGGTGCAGACCGGCGGCGGCTTGCGGTCGATGGAGGGCCTGCGGCAGGCGTTCGACGCCGGCGCCTGGCGCGCGGTGATCGGCACCGCGGCGATCGAGAACCCGGAGCTGGTGCGCGAAGCCGTCGAGACGTGGGGGGCCGAGCGAATTGCCGTGGGGCTGGACGCGCGCGGGCGCAACCCGGCCGTTCGGGGCTGGACCGAGGCGAGCGGGGTGGACCTGTTCGACCTGGGCCGGCGGATGGTGGAGATGGGGGTGCGCACCCTCATCCACACCGACATCGAGCGCGACGGAATGCTGCAGGGGCCCAACGTCGCGCTCTCGGCCGAGCTTGCCGAAGCGTCGGGCGCGGAAGTGATCGTGAGCGGCGGGGTGAGCGGCCAGGCCGACGTGGAGGCCGCCGTGGCCGCGGGGCCGGGGATCGCGGGAATCATCGTGGGCAAGGCCATCTATGAAGGGAGGATCGACCTGGAACGGGCGATCCGCTCCGTGCGGGAGGCCGTCTGATGCCGCAGGTGCACATCACCCGCGTGCGCCACGGCGTGAGCCGCGAGTCGGTGGCGTCCACCATCCAGCAGTACACGGGGATGGGGATGCTGGAGGCCCGCCGCGCCGCCGACAGCGCCGTGGCCGGCGAGCCCACCTCGGTGTACGTGGACGACTTCCACGCCGTGTACGAGCTGGCCGACCTGCTCACCAACCTGGGCGTGGAGGCCGAGGCCGACGAGAGCGACTATTGAGGCGCGTGTCCGCTCGACTCCAGTGCGGGACGGCGATGAAGCGGCCAAACATCGTACGGCGGCCCGTGGAGGAAGGTCAGACGCCGGACTGGAGTGAGCCGGCGTGCCCGCGCCTCATCCTCCACGAATCGCCGGACGGCCGTGCGGATCGGTGTATAACCGGGAATAACTGATACCTTGACGTGTTGCAGACCTTCGATTAGCGTGTTGATACAGATCCGCTGAAGTTCTTTCCATGTTTCGACTTAGTTGTTGCGGGCGCGAACTTTATGCGCGCGGGGCGGTACGGGATGCACCCGCGCCGCCCGCCCCGATCACGGCGGTCATCGCCTTCTGCCGGTTCCCGGAACCTCCGTGCCCAACGTCCCCATCGCATTCCTTGCTTCCGCGATCACGGCCTTTGTCGTGACGCCGCTGCTGCTGCGCGCGCTGCTTGCGCGCGGCATCTACGGCCATTCGCGGATACGCGAGGGGGTGGAGCACAACCCGGTGCCGCGGCTGGGTGGCGTGGCCGTGTGCGTTGCCACCACGGCGGCGCTGCTGCTGGCGCTGGGGCTGTCGGAATGGGGTGCCGGGCTGGGGCTGAAGCATCCGCCCGCCACCTTCTTCGGCGGGCTGCTGCTGGCCGGGTGGCTGGCCTTTGGCGCCGGCGTGGTGGACGACCTCTACAACCTTCCCCCCAAGACCAAGCTGCTGGCCCAGGTGGCCGCCGCGCTGATCGCGTGGCAGGCGGGGTTCCGCATCGAGCAGTTCACGCTCTTCGGCACCGTGGAGCTGGCCGCGCTGTCGCTTCCCGTGACGGTGCTGTGGATCGTGGGGGTGACCAACGCCTTTAACCTGATCGACGGGCTCGACGGGCTGGCCACCGCCATCGCGCTGGTGGCGCTTTCGACCACGCTGGCGCTCTCGCTGGCCCTGGGAAACTGGGCGGTGGCGCTGGTGTGCGCGGCGCTGGCGGGCGCGCTGGTGGGCTTCTTCCCCTACAACTTCCGCCCCGCGCGCATCTTCCTGGGCGATTCGGGGAGCCTGTTCGTGGGGTTCATGCTGGCGGTGCTCTCGGTGCACGGGGCTACCAAGAGCGCCACCGCGGTGCTCACCGTGGTCCCCGTCCTGGTGCTGGCGCTGCCGCTGCTGGACACGGGGCTGGCCATCGTGCGCCGCTGGCTGCGCGGGCGGCCGATCTTTGGCGCCGACGAGCGGCACCTGCACCACCGGCTGCTGGCCATCGGGGTCACGCGCACGCGCGCGGCGGTGCTGCTGGCGGTGCTGGCGTCGGCGCTGGCCATGTTCGGGCTGGTGCTGTTCTTCGCGCCGCCGCGGGCGGTGTGGTTCATCGCGCTGGCGGGCGGGGTGCTGTGCCTGGCCATGCTCCTGTTCGCCATCAAGCGGCTGGGGTACCACGAGTTCGTGGAGGCGGGCGCGGTGGTGGCCAGCGGCCCCGGGCGGCTGCGGCGCGCCATCCGCGACCGCATCCACGCGCGCGACCTCACGCACGTGCTGGCGCACGCCGAGAGCATCGAGCATCTGCGCGCCATCCTGGTGGACAACGCCGAGGTGATGGGGCTGCTGGCGCTGTCGCTGTGCCGCAGCTCGTCGGGCGAGGGGCTGCGCGACTCGCTTCCCCGCGAAGCCGCGCCCGCCGCGCTGAAGGTGGACTTTCCCGTGCCGGTGGACGACGACTCGGGCGCGGACCCGTGGGTGCTGCGCGCCTGGTGCGATGGCGCCGACCCGCACGCGCTCCCTGACGCGGTGCGCGTGGTGCACGTGCTGGCGGTGGCGGTGCGGGAGTGGATGGAGCGCGGCCCCGCGCGGCGCCTGCCGCATGGCGTGGCGATGACGGTTCCCGGCGCGGCGGCTGGATGACCGGCGTGCCGTTGACCGGGGGATGTGGGGCGCCACGGCGCGGGAGCGAGCTTCCGCGCCGGTTCGATTTTATCGGTCGGCTCGCGCGCGCTCCGGGGGTACGGCTGAACGGGTGCGTGAGTGCGCGAGTGCGTGAGTGCGTGGGGGATGGCGTGGGGAGATGCGCCGGGACAGTTCCTTTGTGCCGCCGATGAAGGTCGCCTTTCTGAGCGCCACCGGGCGCATCGGCGGGGCGGAGCGGGTGCTGCTGGACCTGCTCGCGTCGCTGCGCGCGGCGGAGCCGGGGTGGGGGCTGCACGTCATCCTCCTGGCTCCCGGCCCGCTGGCGGAGCGCGCGGCGGAGCTGGGGGTGCACGTCCACCATCTTCCGCTCCCCGGAATCCTGGCACGGATGGGCGACGCGGGCGGAGGAGCGCGGAGCGGGCTGCTCGCGCGTCTGTTCATCGCCGGGCCGGCGGGCGCGCTGTGGATGGTGCGGCTCAAGCGGCTGCTGCGGCGGATCGGGCCGAACGTGGTGCATACCAACGGCTTCAAGGGGCACGTGACCGGCGCGGTGGCGCTGCCGCCGGGCGCGCGGCTGGTGTGGCACGTGCACGACTTCGTGAGCACGCGTCCGGTGATGGCGGGGCTGCTCCGGCGTCTTTCCCCGCGCGTGTCCGCCGCCATCGCGGTCTCCAACGCGGTGGCGGGCGACCTGCGCGGCGTCTGCGGTTCGAGTTTCCCCGTTCACGTGGTCTACAACGCGGTGAATCTGGCCCGCTTCAATCCCGATGGGCCGCGCGCGCCGCTCGCCACGATGGCGGGGATGGAGGCGGAGCCGGCGGGCGCGGTGACGGTGGGGCTGGTGGCGACGATGGGGGTGTGGAAGGGGCACCGCGTGTTCATCGACGCCATCGCACGGCTGCCGCGGGATCTTCCGCTCCGCGCGTACATCGTGGGCGGGCGGATCTACGCCACGGCGGGGAGCGAGGAAGATCCGGATCATCTCCGCGAGCTGATCTCCGGGCACGGGCTGGACGGCCGCGTGGGGATCACCGGCTTTCTGGATGATCCGGCGGACGCGATGCGCGCGCTGGACGTGGTGGTGCACGCCAGCACGCAGCCCGAGCCCTTCGGTCTGGTGATCGCCGAGGGGATGGCGTGCGGCCGCGCCGTGATCGCCACCGCCGCCGGCGGCGCCGCGGAGATCGTGGACGACGGCGTGAACGCGCTCACCGTGCCCCCCGGCGACGCCCACGCGCTGGCGGACGCGATCGCGCGGCTGGCGGGCGACGCGGAACTGCGGGCGCGGATGGGCGCGGCGGGGCGCGCCAAGGCGGAGCGCCGCTTCGACCGCGCGCGGCTGGCGGCGGAGGTGATCCCCGTCTACCGTGCGATCGTGGAGGGGCGGTGATGGGCGCCGATCGCCGTCCGGACGATGTCATCCTGAGGAGCCGCCGCTCTCGAGCCGCGTCAACACTGGATCATGGCGGCGACGAAGGATCTGCCGGTTGCGCTCGGAATCCATTCTCCAACGCGCACCGGGGCGGGGATCTACCGGCTGGCGGACGATGGTGTGGACGCGGCTATAGATCCTTCGGTCGCCGCCAAGGTTCTGTGTGGATTCGGTTTCGGGGCGGCGGCGACACTCAGGATGACATGCCTTGGGGCGGGCGGCGGATGGGGTCGATCCTCCGATGCGGCCCTGCTGGCGTGGCGGAGGGGCGCTGATGCGGGTGCTGCACGTGTACGCGGGGAACCTGTACGGCGGGGTGGAGGCGATGCTCGCCACCTTCGCCCGCGAGCGGCGCCTCGTCCCCGAGATGGAGACGCGGTTCGTGCTGGCGTTCGAGGGGCGGCTCGCGCGCGAACTGCGCCAGGCGGGGGCGCGGGTGGACGTGATCGGCGCCGCGCGGCTGAGCCGGCCGTGGACGGTGTGGCGCGCGCGGCGGCACCTGATGGCCGCCATCGCCGGCGCGCGGCCAGACGTGGCGGTGCTGCACTCCGCGTGGACGTGGGCGATCTTCGCGCCCGCCGTCTGCCACGCCGGCATCCCCGCCGTGTTCTGGCTGCACGACGCGGTGAGCGGCGGCGGGGCCGAGCGGATGGCGCGCCGAACGCCCGCGCGGCTTGCGATCTGCACCAGCAACTTCGTGAAGGCCACGCTCCCGCGGCTCTTCCCGCACGCGCGCGGCGTGGTGGTGTATCCATCCGTTCCCGCGCCCACGGGCTTCTCCGCCGATCGTGCGACAATCCGCGCCCAGGTGCGGGCGGAGCTGGATACGGCGGCCGACGCGGTGGTGATCGCGCAGGCCAGCCGCATGGAGCCGTGGAAAGGGCACCGCGTCCACCTGGAAGCACTCGGGCGGATGGCGGACGACCCGCGCTGGACCTGCTGGCTGGCCGGCGGCGCCCAGCGCCCCGCCGAGCTGCGCCACCGGGACGAGATGCGCGCCCTGGCGGATCGATTGGGGATCGGCGGGCGCGTGCGCTGGCTGGGGGAACGCGCCGACGTGCCCCGGCTGCTGGCCGCGGCGGACCTCCTCTGCCAGCCCAACCTGGGTCCGGAACCCTTCGGGATGACCTACGTGGAAGCGATGCACGCTGGATTGCCGGTGGTGGCCGCCGCTACGGGCGGCGCGCTGGAGATCGTCACCCCATCAACCGGGCTGCTGGTGCCGCCGGGCGACGCGGCCGCCACGGCCGGCGCGCTCCGTCGTCTCATCGGCGACGCGGCGCTGCGCGCGCGGCTGGGCGCCGCGGGGCCGGCGCGTGCCCGCGAGCTGAGCGACCCCGCCGGGCAGATGCGGCGCCTGCACGCGCTGCTGGCCGAGGTGGCGGCGTGACCCAGGCGGCGGTGGAGGAGCGGGCGCGCCTGAGCCTGGGGAGCAGCGGCGAGGCCATCTACCGCATGGTGGCCGATGCCGTGGCCGAGCGCGTGGCGGCGGGCGGCACGCTGCTGGACGTGGGGTGCGGGAGCGGCAAGCTGTGGCCGCACCTGCGCCATCACTTCAGCCGGTACGTGGGCGTGGACGCGGTGCGCTACGACGGCTTTCCCGCGGACGGGGACTTCGTGGCGGCCGACCTGGACGCGGGCGCGGTGCCGCTGCCGGACGCGAGCGCGGACGCGGTGGCGGCGGTGGAGACCATCGAGCACCTGGAGAACCCCCGCGCCTTCATGCGCACCCTGGCCCGGCTCGCCCGGCCGGGGGGATGGGTGTTCGTGACCACGCCCAACCAGCTTTCGCTGCTGAGCCGCGCCACGCTGCTGGCCCGCGGCGAGCACAACGCCTTCCGCGACGCGAGCTACCCCGCCCACATCACCGCGCTGCTGGAGGTGGACCTGCGCCGCATCGCCGCCGAGTGCGGGCTGGTGGACGTGGCCGTGCGCTACAGCGGGAGCGGGCGGCTGGTGCTGACCGGCGCGCACTACCCGCGCTGGATCAGCCGGCTGTGGCCCCGCGGCCTTTCGGACAACGTGCTGCTGGCCGGGAGAAAGCCGTGAACGCGCCGCGCACCCAGGCGATGGACGGAACCGTCTCGGCCCCTCCCGCGGTGCCGCCCGCGCTGCCCAGGCGGCGGCGCGGGGCGCCGCTGGTGCAGACGTTCGTGCTGGTACTGCTGGGGTGCCAGGTGGCGCTGATCCTTCCGGGGATCGGGCCGCTGCGCCTGTTCGTGCGCGTGGCGGCGTTCGGGCTGTCGCTGGTGCTGCTGGCGGCGGTGCGCGGGCGCGGGCGGCGGCACCCGGCGTTCGTCCCCGCGGCGGGCGTGGTGGGCGTCCTGCTGCTGGCGCTGGCCAGCCCGGGGACGGTGAACCTGACCGCGGGCGCGGCGCAGGCGGCGCTGTACGTGGCGGTGATGGCGCCTCTCTTCTGGGCCAGCCGCCTGGCGCCCGACATCCGCGTGGTGCGGCAGACGGCGCTGATCCTGTGGCTGTTCCACACGGCCAGCTCCGTGCTGGGCGTGCTGCAGGTGTACTTTCCCGGCAAGCTCCAGCCGCCCATCTCCACCATCATCATGGCCAAGGGCCCGGGGTACCTGAACAACCTGATGATCACCACCGCCAGCGGCGTGCGGGTGTTCCGGCCGATGGGGCTCAGCGACATCCCCGGCGGCGCGTCGGTGTCGGCGCTGTACGCGGTGCTGTTCGGAACGGGCTTCTTCCTCACCCGCCGCACGCCCTGGGCGATGGCGGTGTCGGCGCTCAGCATGGCGGCGGGGTTCACCTGCCTGTACCTGTCGCAGGTGCGCTCGGTGCTGCTGATGACGGGGATTGCGCTGGCCGTGGTGGTGGGGGTGCTGGCCTGGCGGCGCGACCTGCCGCGGCTGGCGCTGCTGGGCGGCGCGGCCATGGCCGTGGCCATCGGCGGCTACGCGGCGGCCATGTCGATGGCGGGGCCCGCGGTGGCGCGGCGGATGGCGTCGCTCACGGCGCAGCGGCCGGGCGGCGTGTACTACAACGAGCGCGGCCGCTTCTTCTCCGACGCCCTCAACAAGACGCTCCCCGAGGCGCCGTTCGGCAGGGGGCTGGGGCACTGGGGGATGACGGCCACCTATTTCGGCGGCGGCAACGACCCGCACGCCACCTGGGTGGAGATCCAGTGGGCGGGGTGGATCGTGGATGGCGGCGCGCCGCTGGTGATTCTGTACATCGCCGCGCTGCTGGTGTCGCTGCTGGCGGTGTGGAAGGTGGCGCGCGGGCGGGCGCCGCCGGGCGCGCCCGACCTGCCGTTCTGGGGCACGGTGGTGCTGGCCCACGGCATCGGCGCGTTCGCGCTCACCTTCAGCTTCCCGCTGTTCGTGTCGCAGCCGGGGATGGAGTTCTGGCTGCTGAACGCGCTGCTGCTCGCCGCCGCCCGCCCGCCGCGTGCGCCGCGCGCGCCCGCGTACGCCGGCCAGCGCACGCTATGATCGGCGGCGGGATCAGCGGGGGCGATCCGTCCGTTCCGCCGCCGGCGGTGAGCGTGGTGATCCCCACGTTCAACGGCCGCGAGCGCGTGCCCGACGTGCTGCGGGCGCTGCTGGGCGAGGCGGGGAGCGTCCCCTTCGAGGTGGTGGTGATCGACAACGCCAGCAGCGACGGCACCGGCGCGGCCGTGGACGGCCATCCCGCCGCCGCGGCGCTGCGGGCGCGCGGCGTCGGCGTCCGGGTCGTGCGCGAGGAGCGCGCGGGGCTCACCCACGCCCGCGCGCGCGGCGTGGCCGAGGCGCGGGGCGAGGCGGTCTGCTTCCTGGACGATGACAACCTTCCGCAGCCGGGATACCTGGCGTGCGGCGTCGAGGCGTTCGCCGACCCGTCGATCGGGCTGCTCACCTCGCGCGTCTTTCCGCGCTACCGGGCCGAGCCCAGCCCGGCGGTGGAAAAGCGCGAGCACCTGCTGGCCATCAACCACAAGCTGGGAGACCAGGTGCTGGACTGGGGCGCGGCGCCCACCGTGGCGCCCACCATCGGCGCGGGGCTGTGGGTGCGGCGCGAGGCCTTTGTCGCGGCGCAGAACGCGGCGCAGGTGCTCTCCGACCGGCTGGGCGGCTCGCTGGCGTCCGGCGGTGACGTCGAACTCGGTGTGGCCATCGGCCGCGCGGGGTTCCGGCGGATGTACGTGCCCTGCCTGCGCCTGTGGCACCTGATCCCCCCCGAGCGGCTGGAGACGCGTTACTTCTGCCGGCTGATCTATGGAATCGTGCGGAGCAAGCTGGCGGTGGAGGCGGTGTACGAGGGGCGCCACGGCAGCGCGCGCGAGAAGGCGGCGGCGTTCGGCCGGCTGCTGGGCGCCACCGCCGCGCTCCCCGCGCTGCTGGCGCGCCGCGACGGCCGCCGAGAAGCGCTGTTCGTGCTGGTGAGCCGCTGGGCCGAGCTGCGGGGGCCGCTGCGTGATCGCATCTGACGGCGCCGCGGCGGCCTCGTCTTCGTCGGATACGAAGCCGGCGTGGCTGGTGGCGGCCGGCGACTTCGTGGTGACGGGCGGGATGGACGCGGCGAATCACGCACTCGCGTCGTACCTCGCCCGCTCCGGCCGCGAGACGCATCTCGTGGCGCATCGTGTCGCCCCCGATCTGGCCGCGCTCCCCGACATTCGTGTCCACTTTGTCCCACGGCCGCTGGGCTCCCACCTCCTCGGCTTTCCCCTCCTGGCACGCACCGCATCCGCCGAGTCCCGCCGTCTGCAGATGTCAGGACGTCCACGGGTCACGCTCGCGAACGGCGGCAACTTCGGGGGATGGGCCACGTGGCTGCATTACGTCCACGCCGCGTACCAGCCGGAGATCGCGGGCCAGCCGCTGCGCCGCGCCATCCAGCACGCCGCCGCGCGGAAGGCCCGCCGCGACGAGCGGGCGGTGGCGTCACACGCACGCGTGGTGATCGCCAACTCGGCGCTGACGGCGCGGCACGCGGCGGAGCTGCTCGGGGCGGCCCCGGAGCGCGTGCACGTGGTCTACTACGGCGCCGACCCGGAGCGCTTCCGCCCTCCATCTCCCGATGAACGAAACGAGGCCCGGGCCGCGCTGGGGCTGGCGGACGATGCTCCGGCACTCGTCTTCGTCGGCGCGCTGGGGGACCGGCGGAAGGGATTCGACATGCTCTTCCGCGCGTTCGCGTCGCTCGCCACGGACGCGGGGTGGGACGCGACGCTGCTGGTGGTGGGCGCGGGCGGCGAGATGGAGGCGTGGAAGCGGCGCGCGGGCGAGGCGGGGCTGGATGGGCGCATCCGCTTTCTGGGCTTTCAGCAGGACGTGCGGCGGGTGCTGTTCGCCTGTGACGCCATCGTGGCCCCCACGCGGTACGAAGCGTACGGGCTGGCGGTGCAGGAGGCGATCTGCTGCGGCCTTCCCGCCATCGTGAGCCGCGCGGCGGGCGTGGCGGAGCGCATCCCCGCGCCGCTCGGCGCGCTGCTGCCGGGGGACGCGGACGATGCCGGCGAGCTTGCGGCGAAGCTGCGGGCGTGGCGCTCGGGGGTGGACGCGCATCGTGCCGCCGCGCTGGAGTTGTCGAAGATGCTGCGCGGGTGGACGTGGGATCATATGGCGGCGCGCATCGTGGACATTGTGGAGAGCCGCCTGTAGCTTCATGCGTTCATGACCCTGGCGGAACACGGCCCCGGCGGGCCACCGGCACACGCGCCCCACGCGGGCTTCACTCCCGTCCCCGCGTGCTGGGTGTGCGGGGGATCGAGCCTGGCGCCGGTGCACACCGCCATCTTCGAGTTCCAGGAGTACGCGCGGCAGGACCCCGAGCTGGCCCGCTACACCGGCGCCACCGTGGGGATCGTCCGCTGCGAGTCGTGCGGCTTCGGCCAGCCCGAGGCGATGCCGGCGCTGCCGGACTACTTCGGGCGGATGTACGACCAGCGCTGGTCCGCCGAGTGGATGGAGACCGAGTTCGTCTCGGGGTACAAGGACCTGATCTTTCGCACCGTGCTGCGGGGGCTCGAGGAGCGGATGCCCGCGCCGGGGCGGCGGACGCTGCTGGACCTGGGGGCGCACGTGGGGCGGCTGATGCACGTGGCGGCCGGACGCGGCTGGGCGGCCGAGGGGGTGGAGCTGAACCCCTCCACCGCGGCGTACGCGGCGAAGGCGACCGGATTACCGGTGCACCGGATGGACGCGCGCGAGCTGTCGAGTACCGGCCGCCGCTGGGGCGCGGTGACGCTGATCGACGTGCTGGAGCACATCCCGGAGCCGGTGCAGGCGCTGGAGGCCGCGCGCGGCGTGCTGGCGCCGGGGGGATGGATCGCGGTGAAGGTGCCGCACGGCCGGGTGCAGCTGCGCAAGGAAGAGCTGCGCGCGCGCCTGCGCCCCGGCTACCGCGCCACCGTGGCCGACAACCTGGTGCACGTGAACCACTTCGGCGTGCGCTCGCTGGCGCTGGCGCTGCAGCGCGCCGGCTTCACCGACGTGCGGGTGGAGATCGCCGCGCCCGAGCTGGTGCCGCAGCCGGGGATGCGCGCGAACTTCGCCAAGGCGGTGCGGCTGGGCGCCTGGCACCTGGGCCGCGCGCTGCCGGGCGGCGTGGAGTCGATGCTGTCGCTGCACCTGCAGGCGTACGCGCGCCGGGCGGAGTGAGGCTCGCATCGAGGCTCGGAGCGGCATCGAAGCGCTCCGGACGCGCCGCGCCCCCTCCGCTCGCTTAGGCTCGCACCTCCCCCGTACCGGGAGAGGTTGGCTCGCATGGTCCTGCGTGGTGCGACGGGGCTCGGCACGGGCGCGGCGGGCTCCTCCCGCGCCGTCTCCGCGCCGCGGTGGTTGTGTGGGAGTCCGCGAAGGCGGACTTCGGGCCGTTGTTGCCGCGATTTCAATCGCCCGGCCCCACCGCGCCCGGCTCGTATCGATCCTCTGTTTCCTCGCAAGCTCTGGCTGTGACCGATCCCCAACTCTCCGTCATCATCCCCACGCACGACAACCTGGAGCTGCTGCGGCGCTGCCTGGACGGGTGGCGCCGGCACGCGGAGGGCCAGCCGGTGGAGGTGATCGTGATCGAGGACGGGTGCACCGACGGCACGCCGGACTATCTGCGCGAGATGGAGGCGACCGAGTGGGGCCGCCGCCACCTGCGCTGGGTGCACACCAACGACGTGCACGAGCTGATGTGCACCAACCTGGGCCTTGCAGAGGCCCGCGCGCCGCTGGTGATGAGCTGGCACGACGACATGTTCCTGCAGGCCGCCTGGTTCGTTCCCGAGCTGCTGGCCACCTTCCGCGGCATCCCCGAGATCGGCCTGCTGTGCCTGAGCCGCGGGCTCAACTTCAGCCCCGTGGACGAGCCGGTGGAGACTTGGCACGACACCATCGACTGGCGCCGCGTGCAGAGCACCATCGGCCCCGCGCCGCTCAACTGGATGCACGTGTACGAGGTGGACGGCGTGATGCGCCCGTGGGTGGTGCGCAAGGCGTGCGTGGACCGCGTGGGCCCGCTGGACGAGGTGTTCCGGCCCACGGAGTGGGACGAGGTGGACTTCTGCTACCGCATCCGCGCGGCGGGGTGGAAGATCGCCACGCACGGCTACGAGCGTGACGGCGCCTACCTTCACGCGGTGAGCTCCACGCTGAGCCGCACGCCGTCGGAACGGCGGATGGCGCTGGGGCTGCGTAACGCGCTGATCTTCTTCGAGCGCTGGGGCGGCACCATCCGCCGCGAGCATCCGCGCCCGCGCGCCCGCTGGCGCCGGCGCGCCACCGCGGCCGGGTGGGCGGGCACGCTGCGGCAGATGGCGCGCTACCTGGCCGGCCACCGTCCCCGCGCGTGAGCCGTACGCGCCGGGCGGGGATCACCGCCCTCTTCGGCTACGCGCAGTTCGCGCTGGCGCTGGTGTCGGGGATCGCCATCGTCCCCTTCGTCCTGTCGCGCGTGCGCACCGACCTGTACGGCGTGTGGCTGGCCTTTGGCGAGGTGCTGGCGTATTCCAGCATGGTGGATCTGGGCGTGGTGGGCGTGGTCCCCTGGCTGGTGGCCGAGAACGACGGCCGCGGCGACCGCGACGCCATCCGCTCGGTGCTGGCGGCGGCGGTGCTCTTTTCGTCCGTCGCGGCGGCGGTGTTCCTGGTGCTGGCGGCGGGGGCGCTGCGGGTGGCTCCCTCGCTGGCGAACCTCTCCCCCACGCTGGCGGCGGACGCGCGCGGGCCGCTGCTGATGGTGGCGGTGCTGCTGGCCGTGGGGATGCCGCTGCGCTCCTTCAGCGCGGCGCTGGTGGGGCTGCAGGACGCCACCTTCGCCGGGCTGCTGGGCGTGGCGCAGCTGGCGATGGGCGTGGGGCTCACGCTGGGGCTGTTGCTGGGCGGATGGGGGTTGTACGCTCTGGCCGCCGCCGCGGCGGTGCCCGGGCTGGTGGCGTCGATCGCCAGCTGGGTGCGGCTGCGCGCGCTGGCGCCCGACCTGCTGCGCGGCTGGCGCATGCCCACGCGCGCCACCTTCCGCCAGGTGAGCGCGCAGGGGCTGGGCTCGTGGACCGCCGGGCTGGGGTGGCGGATGGTGGCCGCCAGCGACAGCGTGGTGATCGTGTCGCTGATGGGCCCCGCCGCCGCCGTGGTCTACGCGCTCACGGCCAAGATGGGGACCATCGGGATGCAGATGAGCTGGCAGGCGCCCGATGCCGCGCTGGTGGGGCTGGCCCAGCTCAAGGGCGAGGGGCGCGCCGACCGCGTGCGCGAGGTGGCCGCTTCGCTGCTGCGGCTCCTTCTCGTGGCCTCGGGCGGCGTGGCGTGCGCGGTGGTGGCGCTGAACCCCGCGTTCGTGACGCTGTGGGTAGGCCCGTCGCGGTTCGGCGGGCTGGCGCTGAACGCGATGATCGCCGCCGTGATCCTGTCGCACTCGCTGGCCCACGGCCTGTTCGCCACCAGCGCCACGCTGGGCACGCGCGTGCAGGCGGGGTGGGCGTCGCTGGCGCAGGGCGCGGTGAACCTGGGCGCGGCCATCGTGCTGGGGCGCTGGTTCGGCCTGACCGGCGTGGCGCTGGCCGCGGTGATCAGCACCATCCTGGTGGCCTACCCGGCGGGGGTGTGGATGCTGAAGAAGTCCACCGGCATGGGCCAGGCGGAGCTGTGGCGCGGCGCGCTGGGCCCGTGGGCGGTGCGCGGGGCGGCGCTGCTGGCGCTGGGCGCCGCGGTGTCGGTGCTGGGCGCGCGCACCTGGCCGTGGGTGCCGCTTGCGCTGGCGGCTCCGCTGGGCCTGCTGTACCTGTGGGTGATGCGCCCGCTGTACGCCGGATTGCCGCTCCCCGCGCGGATCCGCCCGTTGCTGGTGCGGCTGCGCCTGGTGCCGCCCGTGTGATCGTCCGGTCGTTCGCGCCGATGCTCGGATGTTCGCGAGGATGAGAGGCGGAGTGAAAGGGTGCAGGCGATGGGCCGCGATGGTGCCTCCAGCCGGTGGAGCCTCGCGCGGTTTGCGAGGCTTCTCGTAGTTGTTGCTGCGGCTTCAGCCGCCGGGGCGGAGCCGGCCCTGGGCCTTTCCTCTCCTTCGCGTATCGCACGGATGGCGTCTCCCCCGAGCCCGGCGGCCGATGAAGATCCCGTGACGGACCCGCGCCCGGCCGGTGGGGCGGGCGGACCGCCGCGCACGCCGCTGTTCCGCGCGCTGAAGCGCGTGCGCGACGTGGCGGCGGACGCGGTCGGCTCGGCGGCGGCGCGGTGGCAGCCGGCCGAGCGCGCGGTGGCCGCCACGGGCCGCGCGCTGCACGGGCGCTCGCGCGTATTCGACCTGCTGTATCGCCGCACGGTGGAAACGCTGGAGGCGCGGCGCGGCGAGCGGGCACCCGTGTTCAGGCGGATGCGTCTTGGCCCGGCATGGGTGTGGGGCGAGGTGAGCCACTTCAGCTTCGGCACCACCTGGTTCCAGGGCCGCGCCTACGAAGCGGAGACGGTGGAGCTGTTCGCGCGCGTCCTGCGGCCCGGCGACACCGTGGTGGACGTGGGCGCCAACCACGGCTATTTCACCGTGCTCGCCGGCATCCTGGTGGGAGAGCGGGGGCGGGTGGAGGCGTTCGAGCCGAACCCCGCCGTGGCCGCCGCGCTGGCCGAGGTGCTGCGGCGCAACGAAGTCGACGGGCGCATCGCGGTGCACCAGGCCGCGCTCTCGGACCGCGAGGGGTGGGCCGAGTTCTTCGTCTCGGTGTCGCCGGTGAACGACGGGCTTTCGTCGCTGCTGGCGGCCCAGGACGCGCTGGAGCACGGCGTGATCCGCGCCGACCACACCATCCGCGTGCCCACGCAGACGTTCGACGCGTTCGCCGAGCGGGCGGGGCTGGGGCGCGTGGACCTGCTGAAGGTGGACGTGGAAGGCGCCGAGGCCATGGTGCTGGCCGGGATGGAGCGCACGCTCGCCGAGCGCCCGCCGCGGCGCATCGTCTGCGAGACCACGCTGGAGAGCCCGGCGGCGAAGCGCCTCCTCGCCCGGGGCTACACGGCCCGCCCGCTGGACCACGGCGGCGGCGTGGGCAACTACCTGTTCACCGCCGCGGACGCCGAATGATGCCCCTCCGGGACCGGCTGCACGACTGCCGTTCGACCGCTCGATGCTGAACCTGCGCTGGATGCGCGCGAACCTGGCGCGCTGGGTGCCCGAGCCGCTGAAGGCCCGCTTCCGCGCGCGGCTCTTTGGCTATGGCGCCGCGCCGGCCACCGTGGGAACGGTGCGGATGGAGGGCGGCGAAGTGGTGGCGGAGCTCGGCGGCGTGCATCTGCGCGCCCCTGCGGCGGCGTACGCCGACCTGCGCTACCACCTGGTCGACAACGCCGATTCGGTGCACGAGATGGAGGCGGTGCTCCGCGCCGCGCGCGACCCCGGCGGCCTGCTGATGGACGTGGGCGCCGCGCGCGGGCTGATCTCCGCCATGTTCTGCCTGGCGTCACCGGCCAACCGGGCGGTGGCGTACGAGCCCTCGCCCGTGCAGGTGGACGACGCGGTGCGCGCGGCGGAGATGAACGGCGTCAGTGACCGGATCACGGTTCGCCCGGCGGCGGTGGGCGCGGCGCCGGCCACGCTGCGCGGCGCGGTGGACCCGATCGGGCTGATCGACCTGTCGCCCGCCGCGGATGCGAAACAGTTCGACGTGGAGATGACCACGCTCGACGCGGAGATGGACCGCATCGGCATCCCGTCGGTGGTGAAGATCGACGTGGAGGGGCACGAGATGGAGGTGCTGCGCGGCGCGTCGAAACTGCTGCGCGATCATCATCCCCTGCTGCTGCTGGAGCTGCACCTGGACCTGCTGGAGCGCCGCGGCGTGCGCCCGGGCGAGATCGTGGAACTGCTGGAGGGCCACGGCTACCGCTTCGAAAGCGTCACTGGCCACCCCATCTCGCCGCGCGCGGTGACGGGCTCGCCCAACGCCGTGCTCCGCCTGGTGGCGCGGTGAGGGCGGAGGCGGATGGCGGGCGCGATCCGCTGCGCGTGCTGTTCGTCAACACGGGGATCCTGGGGCACCGCTCCGTTGCGCACGTGATCGGCCGGGCGATGGAGGCGCAGCCGGGGATCGCGGCGACGCAGCTCGACCTGGCCACGGGGCTGACGACGCGCGACCGCGTCATCCGCCGGCTGCTGACGTTGGGGCCACGGCCGGGCTCCGCGGCGGGCGCGGTGACAGCGGCCCGGTTCCGCCACGAGATGAACGCGGGCCTCACCGCCGCGCGCCGCATCCGCGCGCTGGAGCGTGGCGGCGCGGCGTGGGACGTGATCCACTTCCACACGCAGGCCGCTGCGTGGGCCAGCCTGGGGCGGATGCGCCGCACGCCGTCCATCGTCTCCATCGACGTCACCCAGCGGCTGGCGATGCTTGAGATGGCGCCGGGCCTGGCCCGCCGCGACTATGCGCCCAACGCCGCGTGGGACCGCCGCGTCTTCCGCGCCGCGTCCGCCATCGTCGCCACCTCGCGCTGGGCGGCAGACGACGTGGTGCGCGACCTGCCGGAGTGCGCCGGGCGGGTGCACGTGATGCCCTATCCCGTGCCGCTGGAAGGCTTTGGCGTGGATTGGGCGAAGGAACGCCGATCAAGGCTCGATGGGGAGCCCGTCCGCGTCCTCTTCATCGGCGGCGACTTTGGGCGCAAGGGCGGGGCGGAGCTGCTGGATGCGTGGCGAACGGCGAACTTCGGTGGCGCCGCGCGGCTGACGCTGGTCACCGAATCACCGCTGGACGAGGCCGCGATTCCGGCGGGCGTGGAGGTGCGGCGCGGGGTGCGCGCGTACACGCCGGCGTGGTTCGAGCTGTGGCGCGCGGCGGACGTGTTCGTGCTCCCCACGCGCGGCGAGGCGTTCGGGATGGTGTTCCAGGAGGCCGCGGCGGCCGGGCTTCCATCCATCGGCACCGCCCTGAACGCCATCCCCGAGATCGTGGCGGACGGCGAGACGGGGATCCTGGTGCCGCCCGGCGACGTGGGTGCGCTGGCGGATGCGTTGCGCGGGCTGGTCCAATCACCTGAGAGACGGATCGAGATGGGAGTGGCGGCGCGGCGGCGGATCGAACAAGTGAGCTCCATCGGCGGGTACGGCGAGCGGCTCGCGGGCATCGTCCGCGCGGTGGCCGGAGGTGCGCGTGGCTGATCCGGCACGCCCCGCCGTGGCCGAGAGCAGCGCGTTCCGCAAGCCGACGGCGCTGGAGCGGCTGGGCGCGGGCGTGGGGCGGCTGGTGCCGCAGGGTGCGCTCCGCCGCGGGCTGCGCGCCGTCTACCGGCTGGCCGTCCGCGTGCGCACCGGCGGCAGCGTCACCGCGCGCCTCCCCGGCGGCGAGGCGGTGAAGCTTCTTCCCGAGTACCGCTTCGTCACCTGGAACCAGGCCGAGTACCAGGCCTTCCGCGATTCCGTCGGCCCCGGCGCGGTGGCGCTGGACGTGGGCGCCAACGTGGGCGCGTACACGCTGCTGCTGGGCGCGTGGGTGCGCCCGGGCGGCCGCGTGTACGCCTTCGAGCCCGCGCCCGAGGCGTTCGGCGGCCTGTCACGCCACGTGGCGCTGAACGGTCTCGGTGGCGTGGTGACGCCGGTGCGCGCCGCCGTGTCCGCGCGGACCGGCACGGCCACGCTGGCGGTGGATGGCCTGAGCGGCGCCAACCGGCTGGACGCCTCCGCCGCGGGCGAGCGGGTGGAGACGGTCACGCTCGACGACTTCTGCCGCCGCGAGGGAATCCGCCCAACCTTCATCAAGATCGACGTGGAGGGCGCCGAGCTCGACGTGCTCCGCGGCGCGCGCGAGACCATCCGCCAGGGCGGCCACGGCCTCGCGCTCTTCGTCGAGATGCACCCCACGATCTGGGGAGAGATGGGGATCGGCGCGGCGGATCTCCAGGCGGAGCTGGAGACGCAGGGTCTGCGTGCCATCCCGCTGCGCGACGAGGTGGACGATCCGTGGACGCTGGAGGGTGAATGCCTGCGACTGGTCCCGAGATGAGGCATGCCAGCCGCCGGTTCGAACTCCGCTTCCCCGGCGCCGCCCGCGGCACGCGGATGCACGCGCACTCGCGCCGGGATCCGTGCGGCACCGGGCGCGTCATCCGCCGGGTGCGTTGACGCGGATGCGCATCCTCTTCGCGAACGACGGGATCGGCGATGCGGGCGGGGTGCAGACGTACCTGGCCGCGGTGATGCCGGCGCTCGCGGCGCGCGGGCATGAAGTCGCGCTCCTCCATCTCGACCCCCTCCGTGGCGGGGAAGGGACGCCGGCGCCGGCGGGCGCGCCGCACTTCTGCATGGGTGAGCGGGGTGTGGAGGGCGCGCTGGGGGAGGCGCGGGCGTGGGGGCCGGACGTGGTGTTCAGCCACAACATGCGGCCGCTGGAGGTGGAGCGGGCGCTGCTGGACGATGGGCCGGTGGTGAAGTTCATGCACGGCTACTTCGGCACCTGCATCGGCGGGCAGAAGACGCACCTGTTCCCGCGCGCCGAGCCGTGCGGGCGGCGGTTCGGGCGGGCGTGCCTTGCGCTGTACGTCCCCCGCCGCGACGGGCCGCTGCGCCTGCCGTACATCTCCGAGCAGTGGCGCTGGGCCAGCGAGCAGAACGCCCTCTTCACCCGCTACGCCGCCGTGGTCACCGCCAGCGCCCACATGCGCCGCGAATACGTGAACAACGGCGTCCAGGCGGACCGCGCCCACGCCGTCCCGCTCTTCTCCACGCTGATCCCGGCGGACGAGCCCGCGCCGCCGCCCGACCGCTTCCGCATCCTCTTCCTGGGCCGCATGACCCGGCTGAAGGGCGGCGACGTGCTGATCCGCGCCGTGGCCGACGCGCAGGGGCTGCTGGGCCGGCCGCTGCCGCTGACCATGAGCGGCGACGGCCCGCAGCGCGCCGAGTGGGAGGCGCTGGCGCGCGAGCTGAGCGTGAGCGCGCACTTCCCCGGCTGGGTGGACGCGGATGCGCGGCTGCGGCTGATCCGCGAAGCGTCCGTCCTTGCCGTCCCCAGCGTGTGGCCCGAGCCGTTCGGATTGGTGGGATTGGAGGCCGGCTCGCAGGGCGTTCCCGCCGTCGCCTTCAACGTGGGCGGCATCGGCGAGTGGCTGAAGGACGGCGACAACGGCCGCCTCGCGCACGGCGCCCCGCCGCGCGTGGAATCACTCGCCGACGTGCTGTCGTGGGCCGCCACGAACCCTGCGGAGCTCGCCGCCATGCGCCCCCGCGCCCTCGCCGCCGCCCGCCGCATGTCGCTGGGCGCCCACGTCACGCGCCTGGAGCAGGTGCTTTCCGCGGCCGCGTCAACCGCGGGGGTTGGATGATGATGCTCTCCCGGTCATCCAATCCCGAGCCTCCCACCGCGTTGCGTGCGACCTTGGACGATGGTAGAGGTCGCACGACATCCAGGCTGTTGGAGCCTCGCGCAGTTTGCGAGGCTTCTCGTAGTTGTTGCTGCGGCTTCAGCCGCCGGTCAGCGGCGGACGCCCCCATCGCCCGTTTCCGCCGATGACGGGGCCGAGCGACGAGAGAAGGGGCTCGCCTCCCGTCTGGCACGTGATCACCGGCGAATATCCGCCCGGGTGCGGCGGGGTGGGCGAGTACACCGAGATCCTGGCGCACGCGCTGGCCGCCCAGGGCCCGCGCGTGCACGTGTGGGCGCCGGCCGAGGCGAGCGACGAGCGGCGGGTGGAGGTGCACCCCGCGGCGTTCGACGGCGCGGGGCTGCGGCGGCTGGACGCGGACCTGGACCGGTTTCCCGCGCCGCGGACGCTGCTGGTGCAGTACGCGCCGCAGGCGTTCGGGCGGCGGGGGATGAACGTGGCGTTCTGCCGCTGGGTCCGCTCGCGCGCGCTCCGCGGCGACCAGGTGCGCGTGATGTTCCACGAGCCGTACGTGCAGTGGAGCGTGGAGCGCCCGCAGCGCAACGTGCTCGCCGCCGCCACGCGGCTGATGGCCGGCCTGCTGCTGCGTGCCGCCGCCGTGGCCTACGTCTCCACCCCCGCGTGGGAGCGGCTGCTGCGCCCGCTGGCCCCGCGCACGCTGGGCTCCATGCCCTGGCTCCCGATCCCCTCCACCGTCCCCCGCGCGGACGACCCCGAGGGCGTGGCCGTCCTCCGCGCGCGGGTGGGCGCCAACCGCCCCGGCGTGCACGTGGTCGGCCACTTCGGCACCTACGGCGGGATGATCGCGCCGCTGCTGGAGCCTGCGCTGCTGGCCGTGCTGGCGCCGCCATCCACCTCCGTCGCGCTCCTGCTGGGCGACGGCGGGCCGGCTTTCGCGGAACGGCTGGTGCGGCAGCACCCGGCGCTGAAGGAGCGCATCGTGGCGCCGGGGCGGCTGGAACGGCGCGTGCTATCCGTCCACCTGCAGGCGTGCGACGTGGTGGTGCAGCCGTTTCCCGACGGCGTGAGCGCGCGGCGGACCACGGCCATGGCGGCGCTGGCCAACGGGGTGCCGCTGGTGAGCAACGCCGGCGCCTACACCGAGCCGCAGTGGGCCGCCGCCGGCATTCCGCTCGCCGCCCTTCCCGACCCCGCCGCGCTGGCCGCGGAGGTGCTGGACCTGCTGGACGATGCCGCGCGCCGGCGCCGCCTGGCCGTGAGCGAGAGCGACTTCTACCTGCGTGAGTTCTCGATGGGGCACACCCTGCGCACGCTGCTGGGCGAATGAGCATTCTGCTGGGCGTGAACGCCTTTCCCGCCCGCGGCGAGGGCGGCCGGCGCCAGGCCGACGCACTGGGCGCGTGGCGCGGCCTGGGCGGCGTGGCGCTCGCCAACCTGCAGTGGGCCGACGACGTCTACGAGGTGGACGGATTCGAGACGGCGCCCGTCCTTCAGGCGGATTCGCGCACGGCCACCGGGATCAGCGGGCGCCGCCTGCCGCTGGTGAGCGAGTGCTTCGAGCGGCTGGCGGCGATGGCGGGCGAGCGAGGGCTGCGCTGGTTCGGCTACGCCAACTCCGACATCACCCTCACCCAGGGTGCCGTCGATCGCGTGATCGCCGATGGCCGCGAGGGGTACGCGTTCTCGCGGATGGACATCGACCCCGAGACGCGGGCGGACGTGAGCATGGTGACCGAGGGGATCGACGTGTTCGTGATCGGCGTGGAGTGGTGGCGGCGGAACGCGCGCCG
>DASSJS010000235.1:0-6141 GCA_035691085.1 Longimicrobium sp. | reverse complement strand
GGTGGCTATGGCGCGGGGGATCCACCCGATCCCATCCCGAACTCGGAAGTGAAAACCCGCTGCGCGGATGGTACTGCCGGGGCCACCCGGTGGGAGAGTACGGCGCCGCCGGCCTATCTTTAGCAAACGCCCGCTTCGATCGCTTCACCGCGATTGGAGCGGGCGTTTGTGTTGTTCGTACCCAAGGCTATCCCAGCGATCCCTCGGCATCGCGCCCCCTCCTGCCGGGCTTAGGCCGTCCACCTCCCCCGTACCGGGAGAGGTTGGTGGGACGCGGCGGCGGTGTGAAGGTGCCGGCTTCGGTGCCGCGGCGGGGACACGCCCGCACCCGCTGCTCTGCTGTTCAGAACAAAAACGGGGGTCCGCGCGATGCGCGGACCCCCTTCGTGTTTGCCCGAGCGCCGCTACCAGTCGCGGGCGGGGGTGTTGCTGCTGCCGCCCTCCGCGCCGTCGCTGAGGTTGCGGACGCGGTCGGTGCCCTGGTCGGTGTCGCGCGACGACGCTTCCATGTCGCTGTTCACCGTGAGGTCGGCCGGGCGGTCGTAGCCGTAGCCGCCCTCGCGGCTGCTGACGCGCATCTCGGCGTCGTTGGCGTTGGTGTTGGTGACGCCCAGGCGGTCCGACTCGCGGCCGGTGAGGGAGTCGCCATCCGACGAGCCGAGATCCATGGAGTCACGGCCCTGCGAGCTGCCGCTCATCGGCTCGCGGTCCATCCCCTCGCTCCCCTGCAGCGATTCGCGCTCGGGCGAGCCGCCCTGCATCCCCTCGCGCTCCACGGAGCCGCCGTCCTGCAGCCTCTCGCGGTCCATCCCGCCGAGCCCGTCGCGGCTCAGCTCGCGATCGCTGCTCGAGGCGCCTTCCATCGGCGTCTCGTCCATCTGGCGTTCGACCATGCCGGGGTTGCCGTCGTCGTTGCGGTCCATCAGCTCCTCCTCGGGTTCAACGTCCGCCTGGATGGCGGGTGTGTGAGCCCGTCGCAAATCCCATTCCTCCAATGACTTAGAACGCTGTTCGGACAGCGTGGCTAGACGAACCAGCGGACGGCCAGATCGGCGGCGCGGCGGGCGAGGCCGCCAGAGAAGCGGGCGCGCAGGTAGGCGTCGGCCGTGCGTTTCAGCGACTCGGGGTAGGTGGGGTAGACGTGGATCATCCCCGACAGGTCCGAGAGCTTGAGGCGCTGCCGGACGGCGAGCACCGCCTCGTGGATGGTCTCGCCCGCGCGGGGGCCGACCACGTGCGCGCCGGCGATGCGCCCTTTCGGGTCGACGATGATCTTGGTGAGGCCCTCGGGCTCGCCGTCGCAGAGGGCGCGGTCCAGGGAATCGTGCTGGTAGCGGAAGACGCCGGCGCGGTCGCCCCATTCCTCACGCGCCTCGGCTTCGGTGAGGCCCACGCGGGCGACTTCGGGCTCGGTGTAGGTGCACCAGGGGACCACGCGGTAATCCACCTTGCGGCGCAGCGGGAAGAGCGCGTTGGGCGCGGCGATGCGCGCCTGGTAGTCGGCCACGTGGGTGAAGCGGTACGGGCCGGTCACGTCGCCCGCGGCCCAGGCGTTGTGGGCCGAGGTGCGGAGGGTGGCGTCGACCACGATCCCGTCCGGGCTCACCTCCACGCCCAGCGCGTCGAGCCCCATCTCCTCCACGTTGGGGCGGCGGCCGGTGGCGACCACGATCTCGGCGGCGCGGAGCTCCGTCTGGCCGGCGGGGGAGGAGAGGGTGGCGATCTTCGCACCGTCTTCCACGCGGACCCCGATGAGCTCGGAGCCCAGGTGAAGGGTGATGCCCTCGCGCTGGAGCTGGCGGTGGAGGACGGCGGCGATCTCGGGGTCCTCGCGCTGGAGCACCTGGGTGGCCGAGCCGGCCACGGTGACGCGCGAGCCGAGGCGGGAGAACGCCTGCGCCATCTCGATGCCGATCGGCCCGGCGCCCAGCACCAGCAGCGATTCGGGGAGCTCTCGCAACGCCCAGATCGTCTCATGCGTCAGGTATCCCGCTTCTTCCAGGCCGGGGATCGGCGGGATGGCGGTGCGCGAGCCGGTGGCGATGATCCAGCGCTTCGACTGGATGCGCCGCCCGTCCACCTCGGCGTGCTCGGGGGAGACGAAGCGGGCGCGGCCCTGGATCACGTCCACGCCCATCGCCCGGAAGCGCTCGGGCGAGTCGTGCGGCTCGATCTGGTGGATGATGGCGTGCACGCGCTCCATCACCCGCGCGAAGTTGGCGCGCCCGCCGGCCTGGATGCCGTAGTCGGCGGCGTGGCGGAGGGTGTGGAGGACGGAGGCGGAGCGGATGAGCGCCTTGGAGGGGACGCACCCCGTCCACAGGCATTCCCCGCCGAGCTTGTGCTGCTCGATCAGCGCCGTCCTTGCCCCGATCCCCGCCGAGACCGCCGACGACACCAGCCCCGCCGTCCCTCCCCCGATCACCGCCAGGTCGTAGCGCTCCACGGCCATCTCCCCGATGAATTTCCTGGTATCGACGCACCGGCCGGTGAGGCAGGGGCGAATGAGCCCGTATGTACGCTGGTTACCTGACCAGAAGCCGCGCCACCGCGAAAGACGGCCTGCGCTGAGCTTAGCCGAGCCAGGACAACGGCTCGCGCCGCCACCTGACGTTGATCATACCCAGAGCACCAGAGAACCAGAGGACCAGAGGACTTCGTCGCGAACCCTCTGGTGCTCTGGTCCTCTGGTGCTCTGGGTCAATGCAACGCCAGGTCGCGTCGCGCTCCGTCGCAGGCGCCGCTCCGAAACCCATGCTTAGCGGACGACCCGGTAGCGGAGGTACGCGCAGCCGCCGGCGAGGGAGCGGTTCTCGATCATCTCCAGGTTCACCTGCCGCTGCATGGGCGGGAAGAGGGGGATGCCGGTGCCGAGGAGGACCGGGTGGACGTTGGCGCCCACCTCGTCGATCACGTCGGCCTCGAAGAACGAGCGGGCCAGCTCGCCGCCGCCCATCATGCAGATCCCCTTCCCGTCCTGCTCCTTCAGCCGGCGGACGAAGGCGCCGGCATCTTCGGAGACCAGCTCCATCCCCTCGGGCGATTCACTCATCGTGCGGGAGAAGAGATAGCCACGCATTCCTTTCATCATCCCGCCGCCGCCCCCCATCGCGACCGAGACTTCCCACGTCTTGCGGCCCATCAGGATGGTGTCGATCCCCTTCCAGAACTCCTTCATGATGGCGCCGACGTCGTCGCTCCAGTGCAGCCAGTCCACCGCGCCGTCGGGGCGGGCGATGTAGCCGTCCAGGCTGGCGGCGGCGCCGTAGGTGACGGTGCGCATGGGGGCTTCTCCGGTGGAAGGAGGGGGGAAACCGTGGCACGGCAGGCTCGCAGAGTGTATCTATATACGCTTCAACGTCAACCGAGTCCACGGACGGACATCCGTCCTTTCCGCATCCGCTTGGAGCCATGGCGGTTAACTGGAAGCGTCTGACCGATCGGGAGCTCTGGCGCGGCCGTGCCCAGCGGGGGTGGGCGCGGCTGAAGGAGGCGTGGGGCGACCGCGGCGAGCGCAAGATCGTGATCGGGCTGGGGCTGGTGAGCCTGGCCAGCTGCACCACGGGCGCGGCCGCCGCCGCGTGGACGCGCGCCTGCAGCGGCACCTGCCCCACCGCCGAGCAGGTGCAGGATTTCGCCCCGCGGCAGGCCAGCCAGGTGCTGGACGCGCGCGGCGGGCTGCTGGGCTCGTTCTATCGCGAGCGGCGCACGCTGATCCAGATCCGCTCGCTGCCCCGCTACGTGCCCATGGCGTTCGTGGCCATCGAGGACGCGCGCTTCTTCCACCACGAGGGGGTGGACCCGGTGCGCGTGCTGGGCGCCATCCGCGACAACGTGATCGGCGGGTTCGGGAGCACGGGGGGCAGCACCATCACCATGCAGCTGGCCCGCAACATGTTCCCGCAGCAGCTGCCGCCCAACGAGAAGAGCGCACGGCGCAAGCTGGCCGAGGTGAAGCTGGCGCTGGAGATGGAGCGCTCGCTCTCCAAGGAGCGCATCCTGGAGCTGTACATCAACCACATCTACCTGGGCGCGGGGGCGTACGGGGTGGAGGCGGCGGCGCGCACCTATTTCAACAAGCCGGCCTCGCAGCTTTCCATCACCGAGGCGGCCACCATCGCCGGCCTCCCGCAGGCGCCCAGCGCCTACAACCCGCGCGAGCACCCCGACCGGGCGCAGCGCCGGCGCGACCGGGTGCTGGAGAAGATGGCCGAGATGGGGGTGATCACCCCCGAGCAGGCCGCGCGCGCCAAGGCCGAGCCGCTGGCGCTGCCGCCGCCCAAGGGGGCCATCCGCGCGCCGTACTTCGTGGAGCAGGTGCGGCGCGAGCTGGAGCAGCGCTTCGGCGAGCTGCTGTACACGGGCGGGCTGCGCATCTACACCGGGATCGACCCCGTGCTGCAGCAGACGGCCGAGCAGTCGCTGGAGCAGCAGCTGCGCGCCATCGAGCACGGCGAGTACGGCGGCTACGGCCACGTGACGTACGAACGGTTCACCGCGGGGCTGAAGCCCGGCGACCCGGTGCGCTTCACCCCGTACCTGCAGGGCGTGGTGCTGGTGCTGGACCCGGGGACGGGGGTGGTGCGCGCGCTGGTGGGCGGGCGCGACTTCACGCAGAGCCAGTTCAACCGCGCCACGCAGGCGCTGCGGCAGCCGGGGTCGTCGTTCAAGCCGTTCGTCTACGCCGCCGCGCTCGAGCACGGGCGCTCGCCCAACTCGGGGGTGGATGACGACCCGATCTCCATCCCCACCGGCGACGGGACGTACTGGAGCCCCAAGAACTACGACGGGCGCTACAGCGGGTGGACCACCATGCGCACGGCGCTCAAGTTCTCCAAGAACATGGTGGCCATCCGGCTGGGGCGCGAGGCGGGGATCGAGGCGGTGCGCAGCATGGCGGCGCGCGCGGGGATCGACACGCGCATCCCCGGCTACCCGTCGGTCTACATCGGCTCGGCGGCGGTGTACCCGGCCGACCTGATCGCCGCGTACGCCACCTTCGAGAACGGCGGGTACCGCGTGCCGCCGCGCTACGTGGTGAAGGTGGAGGACCACCAGGGGCGCCTCCTCTGGCAGCCGCCGCAGTACCCCGAGCCCACGGTGGACCCGGGGATCGCGTGGCTGATGACGGACATGATGCGGGGCGTGGTGGACGGCGGCACCGGCTACCCCGCGCGTGACCCGGCGGTGGGCGGGCTGAGCTACGACATCCCCGCCGCGGGTAAGACGGGGACCACCAACGACAACACCGACGTGTGGTTCGTGGGCTACACGCCCGACCTGCTGGCCGGCGTGTGGATCGGGATGGACAACCCGCAGACGATCATCGCCGGCGCCACGGGGGGCACCCTGGCGGTGCCGGTGTGGGCGCGGGTGATGCGGCGCTTCTACCAGGGCCGCAAGCCGCCGCCGGAGTGGGAGAAGCCGCCGCAGGTGGTGGCCCGCCGGGTGAGCGGCGGGCGCGTGCTCTCGGCCAACTGCCCGTACGGCGGCGACATCGACTACTTCGCGGCGCGGTTCGCGCCCGAGCCCAGCTGCCCCGAGCCGCGGCATGTAGAGCCGCAGTTCATCGATCCCACGCCGGAGCTGCCGGGCCGGCCGGTGTTCCCGGGGCAGAAGAAGGTGCCGCGGCCGGAGGATTTCGTGAAGCCGCCCGAGGCCGCGCCACCCGCGAAGCCGTAGCATCCGCGACGGCGCGCGTCCGTCTGGCCGGGATCGCGGCAGCGAACGAGATCGGGTGGCGGGCGTGATGTGCCTGGTTGTGTACACGGAGGACCACGGAGGGCACGGAGAACAGCGATGAAGTTCTCCGTGCCCTCCGTGTTTCTCCGTGTCCTCCGTGTTCCAAAATTGCGGTGCCCGTTGAGCCACGGCCTGGCGGATCAGCGCCGCGCGGTGCCCGCGGGCTGAGCGGCGCAGGCGGTCCACGCGGGACCCTCGAGGTTCTGGATGGCGCACCAGTACGCGTGCCAGTTCTGCGCGGTGGGGTTCTGGCCGGGTGCCCCGCCGGCAACGTGCTGAACTACACGGCATGGGCGTACACCTATCCCACCACCACCCCGGCGCGGCCGGGGCGCTGGGGAATGCTCTTCGACTTCCGCACCCTGTACCGCCAGCCGTCGGTCACCGGCGCCTCGTTCA
>DASSJS010000234.1:0-42842 GCA_035691085.1 Longimicrobium sp. | reverse complement strand
CCGCCGCCCGCGTGCGGCAGGTGTTTACTTGCGGATGCGCGGGGGGCGGATATCTTTTCCGTACCCGCCGGTCCACTGTCCAACCCCGCACCCGCCTTGCCCGGCCGCGCCGGGAGCGCACGCCAACACCACACCCGTACGCGCGCGGCCACGCAAGCGCGCCCGATTCTACCCATCAGGAGCACCCCATGGCCCAGATCACCTGCCCCGACTGCGGAAACCAGTACGCGGACGACGCGCCGTACTGCCCCAACTGCGGCCGTCCCAACCCCGCGCGGTCGGCGGCCGGAAGCACCACCGGGACGACCGGCACCACGGGCACGGGCCCCACGCCCGAGACCCCGGCCACCGGAAGCACCACCTACACCGCCGGATCCACGGGTGACGCGGGCGGCACCACCGGCGGCGCCGACTTCGGCCAGAAGGGCAACACGTACGGCACGGGCACGGGCGGAGCATACGGCGGCACCACCGGCGGCGCGGCTGGAACCGGCGGAGCGTATGGCGCCGGCACGGGCGGCGCGGCCGGGACGGGCGGTGCGTACGGCGCGGGCACGGGCGGCGCGGCCGGGACGGGCGGAGCGTATGGTGCCGGCACGGGCGGCGCGTCCGGGACGGGCGGTGCGTACCCTGGCGGCGCGGCGGGTGCCGGCGGCGCGTACGGAAGCACCGGCGCGGGCACCGGCTCCACCGGCGGCTACGGCGAGACTCCGCCGGCGGGCGCCGCGTACGGCCCGGGCACGGGCGGCGCGTACGGCCAGCAGCAGCAGGCTGGCGGCGGCTACGGCGGTGGTTATGCGGCGGGCGGCCCCGGCGGTCCGGCCGGCGGCGGGTACGGCGGTGGATATGGCGGCGGCGCGCCGGGCGGCGGCTACGGCGGCCAGCCGGGCGGGGAGGTACCCAACTACATGGTGCTTTCCATCATCGTCACGCTGCTCAGCTGCTGCAGCTGCGGCATCCCCATCGGCGCGGTGGGGCTGTACTTCAGCACGCAGGTGAACAGCAAGCTGGCCGCCGGCGACATCGCGGGCGCGCAGGCGGCCTCGGCCAACGCCAAGCGCTGGAGCTTCATCGCGCTGGGCGTGATCGTCGCCTGGATCGTGATCGGGATGATCTTCGGGATCCTGGCCCAGGTCCTCGCCGCCGTGTCGGGCGCGGCGAACGGCTGATGAGCCACGCCGCCGGGGCACGGCCGGCGTTCGGCGCCCGCTTCGGCACGGCAGCCCTGCTGCTGGCCGGGGCGGGCCTGGCCGCGCTCCTGGTGGTGCTGTACCTGTACAACCCGCTGCAGGTGGGCTTCTACCCGCGGTGCCCGCTGTATCTGCTCACCGGCATCTACTGCCCGGGGTGCGGCGCGCTGCGGGCCACGCACGCGCTGCTGCACGGCCACGTGATCACGGCGCTGGGCTACAACGCCTTCTACGTGCTCACCGTGCCCTTCCTGGCGTACTCCATGGCCGGGCACGCCGCGCGGTGGATGATGGGCCGCGCCATCCTTCCCACGGTGCGCATCTCGCCGCGCCAGGCAAAGGCACTGCTCTTTGCCATGCTGGCGTTCTCGGTGCTGCGCAACGTGCCCGTCTACCCGTTCAACCTCCTGGCGCCCTGAGCGCCGGCGAGCGGGGATAATACAGGCGGCGCCCGCCACGCGGGCGCCGCGCCGGCGTGAACGGCGGGGCGGGCAGTTGGCGCCCGTCATCGCCCCACCCCGGTCCGATCATCCCCCCGCGCAGCCATCCGGCATCGAACCACCCCGTCATTACGCTCTCCGTCCATTGCAGCAACCTTCCCGACCCGGCCCCATCGATGACCGACTCACGCTGTCCGGACTGCGGCGCCCCCACCTCGCCGGGCGCGGCGGTGTGCCCCAGCTGCGGCTTCCCCATCCGGCCTCACGCGCTGCCGCAGGGCGGCGGGGAGCGGCTGGGGATCGGCGGGCGGGCGCGCGCCGGCTCGGGTTTCGGAACGTCGGGCCTTGCCGTCGGCGTGATCGCGGGGGTGATTTTCGTGGTGCTGCTGGTTGGCATCGTGGCGGCGATCCCCATCGCCGGCATGGCGCGGGAGCGCGCGCGGGAGAGTGAACGCGTGGCGCGGGAGAGCGCACTCGCCAGCGAACGAGAGAAGGGGAAACAGGGCGAGGCGCTGTTGAGATGGGCGTACACGGCCGAGCGGATGGTTCACGCCGAGGATGGGGCGTATACCGCCAGCGCTGATTCGCTGGCGCGCATCCTTTCTCCCCCGGCCGACAGCGGCGCGAAGCAGTACACGCTGGGGATCACGGCCGTCGGCGGCGGCCTGTGCCTGGACGCGGTCCCGGTGCCCGGCTCGGGCGTGGCCCCCCGGAGCATGGACGCCATCGGCAGCTTCTACCGGGCTGCCGGCTGCAGTGGCGAGTTCGACGCCTCGGTGCCTCCGGGCTCCGGCAGCGAGATGGGTGCGTGGCGGATGATGCGCGAGGTGCACGCGGGGCTCGCGGCGTACCGCGCGGAGCAGGGGCGGTACCCCACCGCCGTGGCGGAGCTGTCCCCACGGGTTCGCGACACGCCGGCCGCGGCGGAGTACGTGCTGGAGCTGCCGGGCGCCGGCGCGGAGCGCGCGTGTGCCGCCGCGGTTCCCCGCGAGCCCGGCGGCGGGCTGCGCGCCCACCGCGTGGACCAGGATGGAAAGCTGTACGAAGGCGCCGCGTGCGCCGGCGCGGCGGAAGCCCGCTTCGCTCCTCCCACCCGCGGATCCTCCCGTCGATGACCGACTATCGCTGTCCGGATTGCGGCGCGCCCATCTCGGCGGGCGCGGTGGTGTGTTCCCAGTGCGGGTTCCCGATCCAGAAGAATGGGCCGGCGGCGCGCGGCGGGTCTGGCCCGGGCACCGCGGGAATCGTGATCGGCGTGGTGGTGGGCGGGTTCGTGGTGGTGATGATGATCGGGATGCTGGCGGCCCTCGCCATCCCCCAGTTCACCAAGGCGACCGCGCGCGCGAAGGAGAAGGAGGGCGAGGCGCTGCTGAAGTGGGCATACACGGCCGAGCGGGCCTACCTGGCGGAACACGGGATGTACACGTCCGACGCCTCGGCGCTCACCGGGCCGGCACGCCCGGCGGCCACCGGGCCGCGGCGCTACACGCTGGAAATCTCGGCCGCCAGCGACCGCGACCTGTGCCTGGAGGCCGTCCCCCGGCCGGGGATGGACGTGAGCGCGCTGAGCATGGACGCAACGGGGAGCATCTACCACTCCGCCGGATGCAGCGGCGAGCCGGCCTATACTATGCCCACGGGCCCCAGCGGCCAGGACGGCGCACGGCAGATGCTGCGCGAGGTGCACGAGGGGATCGTGGCGTATCACGCCGAGCACGGCGAGTACCCGCGCAAGGTGCCCGACGTGGTGACGCGCGTGCACGACACGCCGGCCGCGTCGGAATTCCTGGTCCTCCTCCCGCGTGCCGACGGCGCGTCCATCTGCGCCACCGCCTTCCCGCGCGACGTGGGCGCCGGCCTGAGCCCCATGAGCGTGGACCAGGACGGCAACCTCTACAACGACGCCCAGTGCCGCGGCCCCGTGATGGAGCGCTTCACCATCACCGATGCGGATGATGCCCCAACCGGCGACGAGAAGCCCGCGCAGAAGCCGTAGCGCTTCATACTACGCGACCCTCGAATCGGCTGTGCTTCGGCTGTTCGGTTCCGAGCCCCGCCGATAGATCCTTCGGCCTGCAAAGCGATACAATGCCGCATGTTAGGACGTGGCCGGCCTCAGGATGACATCGTCAGTTTTCATCCAGAGCGGCAAGGCGCCGCCGGGCAGATCCCCGGCGGCGCCTCGCCTTTCGTACCCCCGTACCCCCGTACCCCCGCACCGCAGTTCAGAGCTTCTCGATCTCCTGCTTCAGCCGCAGCAGCGCGTCCTCGGCGGCGACCAGCTCGCCGCGGGCCTCGTTCAGCTGGTCCTGCTGGACGACCACGAAGCGGCGGTAGGGGGCGATGGACTCGTTCACCTTTTCGCTGCTCTCGTTGATGGCGGCGTGCACCTGACGGGTGAGCGCCTCCTTCAGCCGGGTGCGCAGCTCGGTGATCTTGGCCGCGAACTCGCGCTTGGCGTGCGCGCGGCGCGAGGGGATCACGTACAGCCCCGTCACCGCCAGCGCGGTGGCCATCAGGATCCCCGTCAGGTCGGCCGCGGCGCCGGTGATAACCGTTGCCACCAGCGTTCCCAGGCCGATTGCGCCCACCCCGGCCACCATCGCCGTCCCCGCGCCGGCGCGCACCTCCTCGGCCAGCTTGCGGGCCTCGGCCTCGCGGTTGTAGGTGCCCACCACCTCGCGGCTGGTGCGGCCGATGGAGTCGAGCAGCGCCTGGCGGTTGTAGCTGAACCCGCCGCCCACCTCGCCGATCATCCCCTCGCGGTGGCGCGAGATCTGGCGGCGCTCGATGTAGCTGCCCAGGTCCTGCCAGAGCTTCAGGTTGCGCTCCACGATCCAGTCCACGATGCGGCCCACCTCGTCGTCGATCTCGCGCGGGGTCTCGCCCACCACCACGCGCTCGAAGTCGCGCCGGATCTGGTCGGAGCGCATCAGCGACCGGATCTTGCCGAAGCGGATCTGGTCGTCGAAGAAGTTCATCCCGCGCAGCTCCATGTCGTTCAGCATGGCGTCGAGCCGGCCCAGCCGCGGCTCGAAGTCGCGGAGCATGTCGCCGTGGAAGGCGGAGAGCTGCGTGTCGATGTTCTGCAGCGTGGCCACGTCCTCGGCCAGCAGCTTCAGCCGGTCGAAGGCGATGGTCTTGTAGCGCCCGGCCAGGCGCAGCCCCACGTTCAGCGGGTTCAGCAGCTTCAGCCGCACGCGCTCCTGCTGGTCGAGCGTGTTCACCAGCCAGTCGTCCATGGCCGCGAACCCGCTGCTCACCCACCCCTGCTCGTCACCCGACGAGCGCGCCCCCTGCGCCAGCCGCGCCGACACGGGGAACACCTCGGGGATCTCGCCCAGCACCGTGGCGGCGTTGTCGCGCACGAAGGAGATCACCTGCTGCCGCTCCTCGGGCTTCTCCAGCAGGTCGATCTTGTTGATCACCATCACCACCTTCTTCCCCCACGCCCGGATCTGCTCCAGGAAGAGGCGCTCGCTCTCGGTGAAGGGGCGGTCGGCGCTGGTGACGAAGAGGACCAGGTCGCTGCGGGGGACGAAGTCGCGGGTGAGCTCCTCGTGCTCGCGGATGACGGCGTTGGTCCCCGGCGTGTCCACGATGTTGAGGTCGCTGAGCAGGGGCGCGGGGTGCGTGCGCTCGAGCAGGTACGCCTCCAGCAGCGTCTCGCTCACCTGCTTGCCGTGGCGCAGCAGGTTGATGCGGTCGGTGGTGGGCGTCACCCCCTCGGGAAGCACGCGCTCGCCCAGCAGGGCGTTGATGAAGCTGGACTTGCCCGAGTTGAACTCGCCCGCGATCACCAGCAGGAAGAGCCCGGCCAGCGCCTCGCGAGCCTCGCGGAAGTGGCGAAGGTCGTCGGTGTTGGCGGCGTCGGGCTCGAAGCGCGCCAGGGCGGTGGACATGCGGTCGAGCAGCTCGGCCTCGCGGGCGCGCAGCTCGGCCTCGCGGTCGGTGAGCAGCCGGTTGCGCCGCATCAGCCGCCCGATCAGCCCGCGCCGCGGCTCGCCGGTGGGCGCGGGCGCGGCCACAGGTGTGGGCGTGACTCCTTCGCCGTCCGCCGGTGCGCCCTCGTCCGCGGGTACCGGGGACGTTTCCGGAGTTCGCTGGATCATCGTCTCACACCCCCCTGGCAAGTCACTTTCGTGCAACAGGTGGACGCTCCTGTTGCAAGGGTGGGGCCGGAACTGGGAGGTGCTGGGTGCTGGGTGCTGGGTGCTGGGTGCTGGGTGCGGAGGTACGGAGGTACGGAGGTACGGAGGTACGGAGGGGCCCAGGGAGGATCGGGTGCATGCGCGGCGGGAGGCCCCCACCCGGAGATGGGCGGACGGTACGGCTGTCCGCCCATCTCCGACCTCCCCCCCAAACTGCCGGGGGGAGGTAAAACTGCGGATGTGGCCCCGTTGCCGTAGCCGCGAGCGAAACGAGCCCAGGTCCCCTCCCCCAGGTTGTGTTGGGGGCGGGGACAGGCGCCCTCGGGCGCCAGGGGCGGGGGCCGCGGGGCTGACGAAACGTGAAGGGGCGCCCCCGATCGGAGGCGCCCCTTCGTCAGTCATCCTTCACTCCCGCCGCGGCTCAGACGTTGGCGGGCTGGCCGGCAAGGTGGGGGCCCTGCACGGCGGCCTTCAGGAACTTGGCGCTCACCCAGCCGGTCACGCCCGAAACGCCGCGGACGGTGCCCTGCACGGCCACGCGCTTCCAGCTCCCGCTGTCCTCGAAGCCCTGCACGATGGTGCCGGCCGGCAGCGGGCCGCCCTTCACGCCGGGGTTCGACGCGCCGGGGCCGCTGCGGATGTTCAGCTCCTCGGTGACCGTGAAGAACGCGGCGGTGGGCTGCGCGGGCTGAGCCGGCTGCGCGGGCTGGGCCGCGGGCTGCGCGGCGGCGGCCGGGGCGGCGGTGCCCATCACGGCGGCGCGGAACTCGGTGAACGGGAACGCCGGGCCCGGGTCGACCTTGCGGCCGGGGGAGATGTCGTCGTGCCCGATCACCTCCTTGATCCCGTACGCCTGGATGATGGCCTTCGCCACCTCGCGCGCCACGGCCAGCTGAGCCTCGGGGTACTTGTACCACCCGGAGGGCGTGCTCTCGTTCTTGTGCGTGGCCACCAGCACGTCGCTGTCGGGGAACGAACCGCCGAAGGTGACGGCGGCCCAGCGGTCGCCCTTCTTCACCATCTTCCCCGGGTTGTCGAGCTCGATGCCGATGGAGTGGCTGTTGAGCCCCACAATCCCCTTCCACTCGCTCTTGCCGGCGTGCCAGGCAACGCGGTTGAACGGCACCTGCTGCGTGACCTTGCCGTCGCGGCCGATCACGATGTGCGCCGACGCCTTGGCCTCGGGGTTGGCCAGCCAGTTGATGGACTCGTTGGCGCTCGAGCCGGCGGTAAAGTGCATCACCAGGATGGTGGCCTTCAGCTCGCCGCCCATGTTGGGCGTCTTCACGAAGCGCACGGCCGAGCCGTCGTCGTTCACGAGCAAGTGGTTCACGATCTTCATGACCGGGCTCCAGTGGAGGGGTGAAGTGCGGGGAATGGGCCGATTGCGGCGGGAAGGGACCGCTGCTGCCGCGCATGGAAGATCATACCGATCTCACGGCCGCGCAACCGTTTGAGACGAAAATGCGTAGCAGCGGACGCCCCGGGATCATCCCCGGAGCGTCCGCTGCCGTGCCCCTGCCGCCCGCGTGCGGTGCGGTCAGCTGTTCATGTCGGCGGGGGCGGGGCCGTTGCGCCCCTTCAGCCACTCCACCGCCTTCATCACCAGCCACACCAGCACCACCAGCGGCAGCACCTTGGTGAGCAGGAAGCCGCCCAGCACGAAGGCCATCGCGAACGCGGCGAACACGATCTTCATGGCCACCACCGCCAGGATCACCAGCACGACCCACTTCAGGATCGTATCCAGGGTGCTCTTTCCGTTCTCGTCCATCGTTCGTGCTCCGGGGTCTGATTGACTGCGGCAAAAAGGCGGGGGGCCGCCGGCTTCTGGTCGATACGCGGTGGCTTCGGGGAAAGTTTCAGGGGGAAATCGTGCTGGGTGCTGGGTGCGAGGTGCGAGGTGCGAGATGCGTGGTGCGTGGTGCGTGGTGCGTGGTGCGTGGTGCGTGGTGCGTGGTGCGTGGTGCGTGGTGCGTGGTGCGTGGTGCGTGGTGCGGTGGCCGGTCCCGAACTTGCCCGGGGGCGCGCCGGGCTTTCACGGGGACACCGCATGCATTCCGGCCGTACCGACCGTTCCTACCGCTGGCTGCTGGGCCATGGCGCCCGCCAGACCTGGCACCGCTTTCGTGATGACTGGCACGCGCAGCCCGACCCGGCCCGTCGCAGGCTGGCGTGGACCATCACGGGCGGCTTCGTGATCGCCGTCGCCGTGATGCTGGGGCTGGTGCTGCTGGTGCGCCACTTGGATTCCACCGGCCGGCTGGCGTGGGAAACGCCGCTGGTGGAGCGCGCCGGCACGTGGCAATGGTTCAGCTTCAGCACCGCGCTGTGGGCCGAGTCGCCCGGGAACTCGGTGTTCATGATCCCGGTCGTTCTCGCCGCGGCGCTGCTGGCCGTTTGGATGCGGAGGCCGTTGCGCGCGCTGGCGGTGCTGGCCTCGTTCTTCATGCTGGACCTGGTGGTGCTGGCCGGCTGGCTCGCCTGGAACCGCCAGCGGCCCGGGCTGATCGAAGGTGGAATCGCGGCGCCGGGGCTCCACTCCTTTCCCTCGGGCCACCTGTCGCAGATGGTGGCCGCCTACGGCCTGTTCACCTGGATGTGGATGCGCGCCAGCCGCAGCCTCGCGGAGCGCATCCTGGCCGTGCTGCCGCTGGCGCTCGCCCTGGCCGACGTGGCCCTCGCGCGCCTGCGCCTGGGCAGCCACTGGCCCACCGACTTGGCCGCCGGTGTCGTGATCGGCGCGGTCTGGCTCGCCGTCATCATCACCGCCCTCCGCCGCGCCGAGGCCGCCGGAGGACGGTAGGATACAGCGGCCGGGTTGCAAGGCTGATCTGGTGCGAGGGGCCGGCCTCGCGGGGACCCTCTCCCTGGCTCGTTCCTCGCCTGTTCCTCCCCCCAAAACTGCCTTGGGGAGTGACGTCGGGCGCTTCGCGCCGGCTACTTCGGAGCGCTCCGGCGGTGATGTGCAGCCTCGCGCTGTTTGCGAGGCTTCCCGTGGTTGTAGCCCGCGGCTTCAGCCGCCCGGGAGCAGTGCCCGGCGGATCAGGATGCAGCAGCTGTCCCCGCGGACCCGAGAGAGCGGTGCACGTCGTCGGTGCGGGCGGCCATGATGAAGTCGTTCTGGTGCAGGCCGCGGATCTTGTGCGTCCACCAGGTCACGGTCACGCGGCCCCACTCGGTCAGCAGCGCGGGATGATGGCCCTGCTCCTCGGCCACCTCGCCCACGCGCACCGTGAACGCCATCGCCCGCGCGAAGTCCAGGAACGAGAACACGCGCTCCAGCCGCTTGATCCCGTCGCGCTCCACGATCGCCCACTCCGGCACCTCGCGCAGCAGCTCGGCCGCCTGCGCGTCCGTCACCCGCGGCGCCCCTTTCCGGCACGGCTCGCACTGCCCCTTCGCCAGCTCGCTCATCATCCCTCCCGTGAGTCTTTCACCGCACTGCCCGCGACCACCGAGGGCGAACGTGGTCGCACGAGGTTCCGGCTGGTGGAGCCTCGCGCAGTTTGCGAGGCTTCTCGTCGTTGTTGCTGCGGCTTCAGCCGCCGGTGAGCGAGGCTGGCGCGCGAGCTTCTATTCAGGTTCCAAAGAACCCTGTCGAACGACGACGGCCCCGGATGAGGCGCGCGCCGGATGCGTCACGCCACGGACGCGTCGTGGGTGAAGTCGAAGCGGACGAAGGCGCGGCCCACCAGCCAGGTGAGCGGCAGGCAGAGCACGCCCATCACCACGGCCGCGGCCACGATGCCCGGCCACATCGCATCCGTCAGCAGCCGCACGCCCAGCCACGCCGCGCCCCCGCCCACCCCCAGCAGCGCCAGCGTGACCAGCTTCAGCACCATCAGCAGCAGCGTCTTGCCCAGGAACTGCGAGCCGGCGCGGCCGTCGTTCCCCACGCGGTAGGGCATCAGCAGGAACATCAGGTTCTCCATCGCCGCCGAGGCCCACGCGATCGGGAACACCAGCACCGCCGCCACGGCGATCCACTCCGCCGGCACCGAGCGCGTGAGCGCCGCCACGCCGATCAGCACCAGCATCTCGAACACCGCGAAGGAGAGCGCCGACGGGAACACCTGCCCCATCGCCACCGACCACGGCGACAGCGGGAGCGAGCGCAGGAAGGCGACCCGGTCCAGGTCGCGCCGGAAGTCGAAGGGGAGCGGGTTGCCGAAGACGATGGGGAGCACCAGCCCGCTGCTGAGTACCGTGGCCTGCAGCGCGATGGGGTCGCCCTCGGCCGCCCTGGCGCCGCCGAACATGGCCACCACCCACGCGCCGCCCACGATCAGCGGCGTGATGATCGCCCGCGGCGTCCGCGCCAGCTCCGTCAGCTGGCGCCACGCCAGCGCACCCGCGCGCCCCGGCAGCAGCCTGCGCGGCGCAGCGATGCGCAGGCGCCGCGACGAGGGCGGCGCCGCGTCTGCGTCGGCGCCCGTGGTGGAGCGCATCCGCCGGCGTCGCGCCTGCACCCGCGCGCCCACCGCCAGCGACCGCTCCGTGTACGCCACGTCGAACCCCAGCACCGCCGCGACCAGCCCGCCGATCACCGCCAGCGACGCCACCCCCCACAGCAGCGCGCCGGTGAGCGAGGTGGCCGCGAACAGCTCCGCGATCGGCCGGGCCACGATGGAGACGGCGCGGACGGCGGGCGCGTCGAGCACCGCCCGCATCCGCCCGCCGGGTGCCCCCGGTGGCGTGTGGGACGCGGCCGAGGCGGCCACCGCCAGCAGCCCCCCGATCGCCACCAGGCGCACGATCCGCCGGACCGCGGGGGAGAAGTGCGCCTCCAGCGCCGTGGTCCCCAGCGAAACCGCCTGCGCGGCCACGTAGATGAAGACGAACCCCAGGATCACCGCCGCGAGCCCGGACGGGAGCCGGGGCGCGTAGCGCAGGGTGAAGATCGCCACCCAGAGCGCGGAGAGCACCTGCACGCCCAGCCGCGTGACCAGGTTGTACACCAGCAGTTCGCGCCGCCCAACCGGCGCGGGGAAGAGGAAGCCCGTCTCCGGCGGGGTGAAGTACAGCCCGCGCTCGCTGATCGCGGAGAGGAAGGTGAGCACCACGATGATGGCGGGGATCGTGATTCGCAGCGTCTCGGGCGAGGGCGGCGCGGAGCGGACCTCGGGGTTGGTGGCGCTCCACACCTGCAGCGCGGCGATGCCGATCAGGAACAGCGCCGTGCCGCCCACGCCGATGGCGCCCTTCACGGTGCGCATCCGCCGCGCGAGCAGCCGCACCCGGCCGCGCGCCAGCCGCAGCGCGAGAAGCCCAAGCCCGGCGTTCACGGCGCGCCCGCGGCGGCCGGCCGGGGCGGCGCGTCCTCGGTGAGGTGGAAGAAGATCTCCTCCAGCGTGGAGCCCGCGCCCGCATAGCGCTCGCGCATCTCGCCGGCGCGGCCGGCAAAGAGGAGGCGCCCCCGCCGCATCACCACGAAGCCGGTGCACAGCCCCTCGATCTGCCCCAGCAGGTGCGAGGACAGGACCACCGCCGCGCCTGCCGCCGCGCGCCGGCGGATGGCCTCGTACAGCGTGCGGATGCCGCGCGGGTCCAGCCCGGTGAGCGGCTCGTCGAACAGGAGCACGGAGGGGTGGTGCAGCAGCGCGCACGCCACCGCCACCTTCTGCCGCATCCCGCGCGACAGCTCGTCGCCCAGCGACTGCCGCCGGTCGCCCAGCTCCATCTCGTCCAGCAGCGTGGCGGCGGTGCCCTGCCAGTCGCGCACGCCGTAGATGCGCGCGGTGAACTCCAGGTGCTCCCACACCGTGAGCGACGCGAAGAGCGACGGCTCGTCGGGGACCAGCGCGAGGCGTCGCTTGGCCTCCACCGGCTGGCGCACCACGTCGAACCCCGCGACGCGGACAACGCCCGAGCTCGGCGCGTGGATCCCGGCGAGGGCGCGGAGCGTGGTGGTCTTCCCCGCGCCGTTGGGTCCTACCAGGCCCACGATCTCACCCGGGGGGACCGAGAAGGTGAGCGAGTCCACGGCCAGGCGGTCGCCATAGTGCTTGCTGAAGCCGGCCAGCTCGATCGCCGGCGAAGGTTCCGGGGCGTGCGCCAACGGTTCGCTCACGGCTTTCCGCCCGTATTCCAGCGCGGCGCGGGGCCGTCGGCCAGGAGGCGGCCGGCGCGGGCGGCCGCGCGGATCACGGCCGTCATGTGCGCGAAATCCACCCGGTCCACCTCGTCGTTCGCGGTGTGGTAGTCGGCGTGCAGGTTGAAGGAGCTGAGCGTGTGCGCCGGAATGCCCAGCCGCGCGAACGCGATGTTGTCGCTGCGCTCGAAGAAGTTCTGCGTGGGCCGCGGGTCGCGGACGATGGGGACGTTCGCGGCGGCCAGGATCTGCCCCATGGTGGACCGCTCGTAGCCGGTGAGCCATGCCTTGCCGGGGCCGCCGGCCAGCGAATCGGGGCGGCCGACCATCTCGATCTCCAGGTTGGCCACGGTGCTGTCCAGCGGCAGCACGGGGTGCCGGATGTACCAGCGGGTGCCCAGCAGCCCCACCTCCTCGCCCGTGGTCGCAAGGAAGACGATGGTGCGCCGCGGCCCCGGCGCGCGCGCCACCTCCCGCGCGATCTCGATCACCGCCACCACCCCCGACGCGTCGTCGTCCGCCCCGTTGCAGATGGTGTCGCCCGCCTGCGCGGCGCACTCGCCCAGCGCGGTGGTGCCGATGTGGTCGTAGTGCGCGTCGATCAGCACCACCTGGTTGCGCAGCGCCGGGTCGTTGCCGGGGAGGATGCCCACCACGTTGATGCCGCGCCCGTGTCTTCGCGGGGGGATCCCCGCCGTGTCGGCCCAGGCGTTCAGCAGCCGGAACACGCGGCTGGGACCCTGCTCCTCCCACGCCAGCGGAAGGAGCTGGAAGTAGCCGTCGTCGTCGGCGGGCCGCAGACCCACGGCGCGGAACTGCTCGGCCAGGTAGCGGGCGGCGCGCTCCGCCCCGGGCGTGCCGGTGTAGCGTCCCTCCATGCTGTCCGCCGCCAGCGCGGCCAGCTCGGCGCGCACGTCGGCCTCGGTGGTGCGCGGCTCGGCCGCCGCCACGGCGGGCGCGTTCGTCCCCGGCGCGGGGAGTGAGGCCGCGCCTCCGCACCCGGCGGCCAGCATCGACGAGACGAGGAGCGGGAAAATCCGCGCGCGGGGCGGCAGCTGTCGCATGAGCCGGAACTGGGGGATCTCGGGTGGATTCAGGGGCGTGCCTCTGGGGACACCGGCGGCACACGGCCGGAATATGGGTGATGGATGCGGGGGCGGGGAAGGGCGCGCGGACGTGGGCAGGCTCGACGCCGAGACGGAACAGGGCGATTGAAATCGCCGCAACGACCACACGAAGTCCGCCTTCGCGGGCTACCGGCGCCGGGGTGGCCGCGGTGATGGCGCGCGGCACCGAGGCCGCGGTGCATCGCCGTGCGGGACCGGCACCGGTGTTGGATGGGCGGGAGTACCTCCTTTCGCAGTCGCGGCGCCGTGGCGGGAGCAATCGACGGGTATAATGCCACGATGCCCGTGTGCGAGTCCGCGAAGGCGGACTTCGGGCCGTTGTTGCCGCGGATTCATCCGCCTGGTTCGAGAGGTGAAGGATGTTCAACTCGTTGATTGCGTGAGGGATGCGCGCCCGGAGGGCCGGGACGCCGCCGCCGCGCGAGCGAGGGTGGGGGATCGGCGGAGATGTTGGGCGCGGCGGTGGCCCGGCGCGGTTGGCAACAGTGGTATCGTTGCCTACCGCGCGCAGCCCGGCCCGGAGCGCAGCGGAGGGACACGCCCTGAATCCCCAGCAGTTCCGTCGTTCAACACCCTCGACTCCACGCTGTAGACGCGGCGCGTCACGAAACCCTTGACCGCTATGACGCAGTGCGTTATTCTATCCTCACGCAGCTGCGAACGGGGAGAAAATCATGGCACGCGTGATCAAGCGGTACGGAAACCGGAAGCTGTACGACGTACAGGCGAGCGAGTACGTGTCGCTCGACCAGATCGCCGCCATCATCCGCGGCGGCGAGACGGTGGAGGTGATGGACAACGTGACGGGCGAGGACATCACCGCACAGACGCTCACCCAGATCGTGCTGGAAGAGGGGAAGCGCGGGAAGAGCGTGCTCCCCACCGAGCTGCTGCACGACCTGCTGCGGCGCGGCGGACGGGTGATCGAGGGCGGGGTGGGGCAGATCCGGCACGGGGTGGAGGAGCTGGTGGAGGGCTCGCTGGGGCGCATCACGCGGGTGCTGCAGGGCCCGCAGACGCAGGAGCTGAAGCAGCTCCGCGAGCAGCTGGCCCAGCTCGAGGCCACGCTCAACCGCGTGCTGGAAGAGCAGGACGAGCAGAAGCGGCCGCAGTCCTGACGCCGCTTTCAGAGGTTTCGCGAGGGGCCGAACGGGCAGCACTGAACCTGGTGAATGGAGATGGACATGAGCACGACCACGAACAGCACCTTTCCGCGCCTGGGCGACCTGCCGAAGACGGTCGCGGACCGGGTGGTGAAGCTTCCGAAGGAGATCGCCGGCACCGTGACCACCCGCGGCCGCGAGGTGTGGCTGGCCGGGCTGGGCGCGCTGGCCACCGCCGAGGAGCAGGGCACCGCGCTGTACGACACGCTGGTGAAGCAGGGCGCGCAGCTGGTGGAGCGCGGCGAGACCGTGGAGCAGAAGGGGAAGACCAGGCTCGACGAGCTGAAGACCGACGTGCAGGCGCGCGGCGGGGCGGTGGTGGAGAAGGTGGAAACCACCGTGACCGACCCCATGGCCGAGGCGCTCCGGAAGCTGGGCGTGCCCACCCGTGGCGAGGTGCAGAAGCTTTCCGGGCAGGTGGAGTCGCTCACCGAGCGGGTGAACCTGCTGATCGCCAAGCTGGAGCGCAGCCACGGCACCACCTTTTCGGTGACGTTCCGCAACAACAGGTGGGCGGTGGAGAAGAGCGGCGTGAGCAAGCCGGTGAGCACGCACGCCACCGAGGCCGAGGCGCTGGAGGCCGCCCGCCTGCTGGCCGCCGAGAACCGCCCGAGCGAGCTGGTGCTTCACCGCGAGGACGGCTCGGTGCAGAACACCACGGTGTACGGCGCCTGAACCGGCGCACGAGTTCTGCGAACGTGACGGGTGCGGGCGCGCGGAGTCTTTCGTGCCCCGCACCCTTTTCTCTGCCCGGGTGTACTGTTGACGTATGAGCCACACCGATCAAGGCGCCGGCGCGTCCGGCAGGAAGCTGGGCCTCGCGCTGGCCGGCGGGGTGCTGGAGGGGGGGTTCTACGAGGTGGGCGTCCTCTGCGCGCTCGAAGACGCGATCGACGGGCTGGATTTCACCCGCGCCGAGGTGTACGTGGGGGTCAGCTCGGGCGCCGTGATCACCTCCATGCTCGCCAACGGCATCACGCCCCGCACCCTGTCGCGTGCCATCCTTTCCCGCGCGGGCGGCGGGCTGGACCTGGACCCCAACCTCCTGTTCACCCCCGCCATCGGCGAGTTCGCGCACCGCGTGGGGAAGATCCCCGGGCTGGTGGGCCGCTGGGTCAAGCGGCGCATCCAGAACCCGCTGGACATGTCCATCCTGGGCTCGCTGCTGGAGCTGGGCGCGCTGGCGCCGGTGGGGCTGTTCGACAGCGCGCCCATGCAGCGCTACCTGGCGCGCATCTTCTCCACCGATGGCCGCACCAACGACTTCCGCAAGCTCCGCCGCAAGCTGCGCGTGGTGGCGGTGAAGCTGGACACCAGCGAGCTGGTGTCGTTCGGCGGGCCGGGGTACGAGCACGTGCCCATCAGCCGTGCGGTGCAGGCCAGCCTGTCGCTCCCCGGCTTCTACTGCCCGGTGATGATCGATGGCGAGCCCTACATCGACGGCGTGGCGCGGCGCACGCTGAACGCCAGCGTGGCGCTGGAGGAAGGTGCCGACCTCCTCTTCTGCGTCAATCCGATCGTCCCCGTGAACGTCCACCGCAGCGAGGCGGACGGCAACGCGCCGCACGCCAGCGGCCCGCCGGCGGACGGGCACGGCGCGAACGCGGGGAGCGGCAACGGCAACGGGCGGAACGGTAAGGCCCAGCGCCCGCGCAGCCTGAGCGACTACGGGCTGCCGGCGGTGCTCTCGCAGACCTTCCGCACGGCCATCCACTCGCGGATGGGGACGGGGTTCCGCAGCTACGCGCACACCTACCCCGACGCCGACGTGATCCTGGTGGAGCCCGACCTTTCGGACCACCGGATGTTCTTCTCCAACATCTTCTCGTTCAACAACCGCCGCGACGTGTGCGAGCACGCCTATGCCAGCACGCTCCGCCACCTGCGCGCGAACGCCGGCGAGATCGGCGCCAGGCTGGAGAAGCACGGCCTCCACCTGCGCCCCGAGGTGCTGGACGACCGGCACCGCGTGCTGTTCCCCGAAGACCAGTACGATGCGGCGCCCTCATCCGACGGCGTGGTCGGCGAGATCCGCAACGCCCTCGACCGCCTGGGCGACGTTCTGGACCGCATCGAACAGTCCGCGACGTAGTCCGGCCAGACGGCGCTGGAGTACGATCGGGTGGAACGACGAAGCCCCGGCTGCCTGTGCGGCCGGGGCTTCTGGCGTTTTCGCATCGCAACATTCGCGAAGCGTCCGTCGCGTCCGTGCGGATGCCGGCTTCAGGTGATTGGCTGCCGCGCCGCCGCGGCCCGCGTGGCGAGCGAGTCGGAACCCAGCAGCGGCCGCGGATCGAGGATTGTGACCAGCGCGTCGAGCCACTGGTCCAGCGTGCTCCCTTCCTCGTCTACAAGCCGCTCGATCTTCTTCGATGCCTCGGCGGAGATGGGGTTGCGTCGGATCATCGTCCTGTCAGGGTTGTGCTGTGATTGTGTTCGATCAACTCCCCGGCTCAGGGCACTACCTCGAACGTCTGTCCCTGCTGTTGCCGGTAGATGTGGAAGTGCCGGTCGACCGTGAACACCCGCCGCTGCCTGAGCGCTTCCGAGGCGGCGACGAGCGATGCGTCGGCAAGATCCATGGGCGTGTCGTGGTAGTCACTCATCAGCACGTAGGTGCGCTGCCACTCCCCGTCCGCGGGTGAATGCACCCGGACCGTGCCCGATTGGAAGTAGCGCCACAACGCCTGCTGAAACGGCCACCCGCCCTCGCGCCCAAGCAGATGCATGGCCTCAGCCAAGCACGGCCACGTAGTCAGAAGGCCACCAGGAGGAAGCGTCTGCAGCGCGTCGGTGCAACGGGCGTGATACACATCCGTGTCATCGATCAGGGCGACGAGCGGCCCGGCGTCACAAAGTGTCACAGATGCCCCGTGCGCCTTTTCTCCACCATGCCCCTTCCAAACAGTTCTCCGGTACGCTGTGACAGATCGCCGCGTCCGCTGGAGATCAGGCCGATCAATCCGACAAATTCATCCGCGAGCGTACGCGGCGGTTGGGCATCGCCGTTCTTCGCCGGCTGTTCTGCATCCGTCGCCGAAGCCGGTGGCCGCACCCTTGGCGCGCACTCCGCGACCCACTCGGCCACGGTCATGCCGGCCGCAGATGCCGCGGCTGCGACCCGGGCGTAGGCATCGTCGGGGAGTGCAACGGAACGCACCTGTCCACCGCTCGCGGCCGACCCCACCTCCTCGGCGTCCGGCAGCGCCGGATCGGCCACAGGCGTGTTTGCATCCGCGCGCTCAGCCGTCGCCGCTACCCATTCCGCGGGTGTGCTCCCCGACGCGGATGCAAGGCACTCAAGCCTTTCGTACGTCTCGTCGGAGACCTCGATCGTCCGGCTCATGGTCATCTCCTCTCCAGGCTACCGGTCATCCACTGAGCACGGCAGCGTGTGCGACATCCAAAGCCCTACCTGGTCAGGTTCAGGGCACTACCTCGAACGCTTGGCCCTGCTGCTGCCGGTAGATGTAGAAGTGCCGGTCCACCGTGAACACCCGCCGTTGGTTCAGCCTCTCCGCGGCAGCGACCAGGGATGCGTCGGCCAGACGCCACAAGGCCTCCTGGAATGGCCAGCCACCCTCGCGTCTCAGCAGGTACATGGCTTCGGCAAGGCAGGCCCACGTGGTCAGAAGGCCACCGGGAGGAAGCGTCCGTAGCGCGGTGACGCAGCGGGCGTGATACACATCCGTGTCATCGATCAGGGCGACGAGTGGCCCCGCGTCACAAAGTGTCACAGGTGACCCCTGCGCCTTTTCTCCGCCATGCCCTTTCCGAACAGCTCCCCCGTGCGCTGAGACAGATCGCCGCGTCCGCTGGAGATCAGTCCGATCAGGCCGACAAACTCATCCGCGAGCGTACGCGGCGGTTGACCGTCGCCGTTGTTCGCCGGCGGTTCAGCACCGTTGGCCGAAATCGGAGGCCGCGGCCTTGGCGCGCACTCCGCGACCCACTCGGCCACCGTCATGCCGGCCGCGGATGCCGCGGACGCGACGCGGGCGTAGGCATCGTCCGGGAGTGCAACGGAACGCACCTGCCCACCGCTCGCGGCCGGTCCCGCGGGGCCAGCCACCTCCTCGGACTCCGGCGGCGCCGGCTCGGCCACGGGCGTGTTTGCATCCACGCGCTCAGCCGTCGCCGCAACCCATTCGGCGGGTGTGCTTCCCGATGCGGATGCAAGGCTCTCGAGCCTCTCGTACGTCTCGTCGGAAACCTCGATCATCCGGCTCATCTCGCCTCTCCTGTGCTGATCCGGGCACGGCCGGGTGTCGCGTGCGGTTCGTTCAACTCTATGCAGGAAGGCGGTGGAAGTCCATGCCTATGAGGTGGCCGCTTTCACACCCAGGTATTCAGCGGTGGTGGCAAGGCGGGGGTAGTGGTATCTCGTTGTGAAGCAAGCGGTTGGATTCGCTCGTTCAAGCTTGCCGACGCATCGCTGTCCACGTTCTCGCGTCAAATTGAAGATGCCGTGAACAGCGCTGGCGAAATACGAGCGGCCGCCGCGCCTCGGGTGAGGGGCGGCGGCCGTGTCATCCGCTCTCGATCGAGCTCAGTCCGCGGAGCCGGCGAGCTCGGGGCGGGGGTCGCGGGGCAGGGCGGTGCGCGGGGGGAGGGGGCGCGTGTCCAGCGTCCAGCGGAAGGTGCCCTCGCGCTCGGTGCGCTGACGCGCGGTCAGGCCGCGGTAGCCGCACGGCGGCTTGCGGAGGATACGCGCCAGCGCGATCCCCAGCCACCCCAGCGGCAGGTAGTAGAACAGGATGTCCCAGTCGCGCAGGAAGGCGTGCAGCCGGCTGCGCGCGGGCGGGCGCTGGCGGTCGCGGTCGTGCTGGATGTAGGCGTACGGCCAGCCCAGCGGCGTGCGGCTCCAGATGCGGCCCTTCAGCTTGCGCATCGACGCCCAGAGGCCCCTCAGGTCCCACGGCTTCTCGCCGTGCGCCTGCACCGCCGCGTTCAGCCGCTGCTGCGAGATCTGGCGGATGCGCTCGGCCACGCGCAGCACGGCGTCGCGCTCTGGGTGCTCGGGATCGTCTTCCCCCTCTTCGCGCAGCAGCGCGCGCACGTCCACCGGGTCGCCGATCACGAACACCATCCGGCAGGGGAAGCCCAGGTAGAAGATGAACGGGAAGAGCGCCGCCGCGAACACCGTGGGGATGGGGAAGAACGGGAGCCCCACCGTGTTGCGGAAGAGCTTGTTCAGCCACTCGAAGGTCACGCTGGTGGGGTTCACCCACTCGGCGTTGACGACCGAGACGGGGTAGACCGGCGCGTTGTGCTTGGCCGCCAGCACCACGAAGCTGCTGTGGAAGTGCTGCAGCTGGTAGCGCTTCAGGAACCCCTTCCCGATCCCCGGCACGCCCTCGGGATAGTAGACCACCTTGTCGCCGCGGCGCAGCAGCGCGTCGTAGTTGCCGAAGGTCATGTCCACGCCGCCGCCGCGCCGCCACCAGTTGTCCAGCCCGTACGGCCGCATCCACCACACCGCCGCCAGCTGCGGCGTGTACACCGAGCGGCACTTTCCCGCGCGGCTCAGCCCGAAGTGGCGCCAGAGCAGCCCGTCCATCACCACCGCGTCGTGCGGGAAGGCGTTGCCGCTGTGGTTGGGGGCGATGATCACCGGGCCGTTTTCCGGGATCTTCTCCAGCCCGTGCGCCACGCCGCGGAACCAGTGGTCCACGATCTCGCCCAGGAACCCCCGGTTCAGCGACTCGATGTACGGCCAGTCGATGGGGTCGTGCGGCTCGGCGGCCGCCTCGGGCGGAAGCTCGGGGACGGCGTGGACGGCGGGGATCTCGTGCTGCTCGCTGTCCACCCGCTCCCACAGCTGCTCCAGGTCGGCGGGGTTCAGCTGCAGGTCGATGCGCAGCGGCGAGGCGGCGGGCGCGGGCTCGCGGCTCATTTGCCGAACAGGGAAAGGAGGACGGCCATCACGAACATCCCGCCCCACAGCAGCGGCGAGGCGTGCTGGATGGCGGCCAGCACGCCGCCCACGATGCACGCCGCCGCCAGGATGCTACCCTTGATCCCGCTGAGCGGGTTCTGCGGCGGGGAGTTCAGGTGCTCGTCGGCGAACTTGAAGCCGCTGGACAGCAGCTGCGGGAGGCGGATGGCCAGGTCCACCAGCTCCGGGCTTCCGCGCAGCAGCTGCTTCATCAGCAGGCGCGGGTCGAACTGCTGCTGGAAGATCTTGCTCACGTGCTTCTGGCTCACGGCGGCCACGTCGAGCTGGGGGTCCAGCATCCGCCCCACGCCCTCGAAGGTGACCAGCGCCTTCACCATCAGCGTCATCTCCACGGGGAAGAACACCCGGTAGCGCCCGCCCAGGCCCACGGACTCGAGGATCAGCTGCGCGATGGAGATCTCCCCGCGTGACGCGAGGGAGACGAAGCGGCGGCTCAGGTCGGCCACGGCGCGGCGGAAGCCGTTGGGGTCGCCGCCCTTCCCCACGGTGGCCATGTCCACCAGGTAGCGGGTCGATCCCTCCACGTCGCCGGTGACCAGCGCGTGGAAGTAGTACAGCATCTGCCGCCGCGTCCGCTCCTCGAAGCGGCCCACCATCCCCAGGTCGATGAAGGCCACCCGCACCCGCTTGCCGGGAAGGATCATCAGGTTGCCGGCGTGCAGGTCGGCGTGGAAGAACCCGTCGCGGTACAGCATGCGGATGATGGACGCGGCGCCCAGGTCCACCACGCGCTCGCGCTCCTCGTCGGAGAGCGTCTCGGTGGGGGGCGAGCCGGGCTTGAAGCCGTCCATGAACTCCATGGTCAGCACGTCGCGCGCGCTCAGGCCGCGATGGATGCGCGGGAAGACGACGTCGGGGATGTCGCGGAAGTTCGCGGCGAAGGTCTCGGCGTTGTCGGCCTCGAAGGTGTAGTCCACCTCCTTGCGCGTGTAGCTGCTGAACTCGCGCACGATCTGCCGCGGCTGGTACCGGGGGATCACCCACTGCAGGAACACGCCGACGATGCCGAGCAGCGTCAGGTCGCTCTCGATCATCTCGGCCACGCCGGGCTTGATCACCTTCACCACCACCGGCTCGCCCTCCAGCGTTTCGGCCAGGTGCGCCTGGGCGATGCTGGCCGAGCCCAGCGGCGCCTCGCTGAACGAGCGGAAGCCCGCCTCGATCGGCCGGTCCAGGCTGCGCTCCACGATCTCGCGCACTTGGGTGAAGGGGATGTTCGGAAGCCGGTCGAAGAGGTTCTGCAGCTCGCGCGTGATGGAGCGCGGGAGCAGGTCTTCGCGGATGGCCATGATCTGGCCCAGCTTGATGTACGTGGGCCCCAGGATCTCGAGCCGGCGCCGCAGCTGCTGCGGAAACGGGAGGCGGCGGATGTCGCGGTCCAGGAACGGCCACACGATCGACGCCGTCATCCGCGGGAACCACGAGTGCAGCCCGGTCCGCCGCTCGCGCGGAAGCCCGCGCACGTACGCCGCCGCGCCGCCCGCCAGCAGGCCCAGCACGTGGCGGTAGACCACGAAGAAGCGCCGCACCACGCCGCGGTACGGGCGCAGCGGGTCGAACACGAACGCCGCCGGCCGCGGCGGATACACGCTCGGCGCGTCGGCCGAGGGGGGCGGCGTGGCGCGCGGCGGCTCGGGCGTGGCCGCCTCCGTTTCGCGCGTGCGGATGACGGCGCCCGGCTCCAGCAGCGTCGCGTCGAGATCCGGCGCGCGGCGCGGCGCATCCGCCCCCGTCCACTGGTCGCGGTCGGCGGGATGGGCGGAGAGCGACTCGACCACGCGCTCGGCCTCGATCGGCTCTGCGGCGTGGTCCGGCGCGTACGCCTCCACCGTCGATCCCGACACGTCCGGCGCGATGATTCCATCCGCCACATACGCTTCGGCGGTGCGCTCGTCCGCGCCCGCGGCGGGGCGGCGGGTGCGCTTGCGCGGCGGGCGGGCGGCGGGCGCGGAGGACGGCTCCGGCGCCTCGACGGTGGATTCACCCGCACCGGCGCGGAAGGTGAGGGGCGCCTCCGCATCGACCCGATCGATCGAAGCGTCCGCATCGATCCCGCCGGCCGGATCGACTCCATCGTCGCGGGGACGGATGATCCGCACGGCCTCGTCCGTCGTCTCGTCCACGGAGGCCGCGCTCGCGGGCGGCTCCGGGAACGCGTTGAGCCGCGGCCCGTCGTCCGGGGGGGACGCGGGGCGCGGCTCGCTGCCGAACAGCTCCAGGTGCGGCTCGGGCTGGCCGGCGCGCGGGCGGCGGGCCGGGGGCTCGCCGCCGGTGCCGTCGTTTGCCGGGGCGGTGGGGATGGCTGCCTCCTTCCGCACGTTCCTCAGGCGTAGAGCGTCTGGATTTCGGTCGCGTGCTTCTCGTGGATCACCCGGCGCTTGATCTTGAGCGTGGGCGTGAGCTCGCCCGTCTCGATGCTCCAGGGCCGCGTGATCAGCGCGAACTTCTTCACCTGCTCCCAGTGCGGCAGCTCGGCGTTCACATGGTCGATCTCGTGCTGGATCAACTCCCGCACGCTGGGGTGGCCGGCCACGTCGCCGGGCACCTCGCCCCCCTGCTCCTTGAACCAGTTTCCGATGGCCACCGCGTCGAGCACGATCAGCGCGCTGCAGAACTGGCGGCTGTTCCCGATCACCACCGCCTGCTCGATGAAGCGGCTGGCGGCAAGGCGGCGCTCGATGGGCTGCGGGGCGATGTACTTGCCCGTGGAGAGCTTCATCAGCTCCTTCTTGCGGTCGGTGATGAACAGCTTGCCGTCTTCCAGGTGCCCCACGTCACCGGTCTTGAACCAGCCGTCGTCGGTCAGCACCTCGGCGGTGGCCTCGGGCATCTTGAAGTAGCCCTGCATCACGTTGGGCCCGCGCACCAGGATCTCGCCGTCCTCGGCGGTCTTCACCTCCACGCCGGTGATGGGCTCGCCCACGCTGCCGGCGCGCAGCTTCCCCCTGGTGTACACCGCGATCACCGGGCTGGTCTCGGTCAGCCCGTACCCCTGCCCGCAGAAGATTCCCACGGCGTTGATGAAGTTCATCACCTCCTTCGACAGCGCCGCGCCGCCGCTGGTGATGGCGATCAGCCGCCCGCCGAACAGCGCGCGCACCTTCTTGAACACCAGCGCGTCGGCCAGGGCGTACTGGATCTTGTCGCCCACCCCCAGCGGCGTTTCCACGTCGAACCGGTCGGCCAGGCCGATCCCCCACTCGAAGATCTTCTTCTGCGCGCCGCTCAGGGTGGCGCCCTTGGCGTGGATGGCCGCGTAGACCTTTTCCAGAAGGCGGGGAACGCTGGAGAAGTGGACCGGCTTCACGAACGCCAGGTCCTTCAGCATCTCCTCGAAGTTCTCCACGAACCAGATGGGATAGCCGATGTGCAGGTACAGGTACGCCAGCATCCGCTCGAACACGTGCGACAGCGGGAGGTACGACAGGATCTTCTCGCCGCGGCTTTCCTCGATGTTCCACGGCATCCGCTCGAGCGACGAGAGCACGTTGCTGGCCAGGTTCCAGTGCGTGAGCATCACCCCCTTGGGCGTGCCCGTGGTCCCTGACGTGTAGATGAGCGTGGCGAGGTCGCCCGGCTTCACCTGCGCCCGCGACTCGCGGAGGAAATCCGGCTCCGCCGCCTTCGCCTGCTCACCCTTCGCCAGCACGTCCGGCCAGCTCAGCATCCCCTCGCCGAACGCGCCGCGGATCCCGATCACCGCCCGCAGCCCGGCCGCGCGCTTCAAGCCGTCGGCCACGGGGGCGTACAGCTTCTGTGTGGAGACGATGTAGGCCACCGCCTCGGAGTTGCCGACGATGTACTCGATCTGGTCGGCCGGCTGGGTGGTGTAGATCGGCACGTCGACGGCGCCCAGCGAGAGGATGGCCAGATCGGCGATCATCCACTCGGCGCTGTTCTCGGCGTGCAGCGCCACCCGGTCGCCGCGGCGCACGCCCAGCGCGTGCAGCCCGTAGGCGAACAGCTCCACCTGCCGCTCGAAGTCGGCCCGCCCCATCTCGATCCACGCGCCGTCGCGCTTGGTGGAGATGGTGGTGCCGATGACGTTCTTGGGCAGGCCCTGCTCGACCAGGGACAGAAGCGTGGTGGGAGCGTACATGGGGAGCTCTCTCGGCGCGTGGAAGCGTGATTCCTGGCTGCGTTCCGGGCGTACGGCCGCGACGCTGTGCATCGCGGGTGAATCGGCCCGCCGCGCGGATTCGATCCGGACGGCGGGGGAAATCAGCCTCGCGGACGACAAAAGACGATGGTCCGCGGGGGGAGTTTGCGACTGAAGTCGCGGCTACAACGGCACGCAGTCCGCCTTCGCGGACTTCATCCGCTCAACGTCTACCCCGTGCCGGGCGGCGGGCTCCATCGGCGGACGAGCCGCACCGCCGAGGGGGTGAGCCTCGCGCAGTTTGCGAGGCTTCTCGTCGTCGTTGCTGCGGCTTCAGCCCCTGGTGCGGAGCCGGCCGGGAGAGTTGTCCATTCAGCACCCAGCACCCAGCACCCAGCACTTCTTACCGGTTCCGCCCGTACTGCTCGTGGCTGCTCACCCAGTCCGACGACGAGATCGCGGAGCCGAGCGAAAGCTCGCCCGCCAGCACCACGCCGGCCACGATCTCGGCGAACTTGTTCACCGTGCCGCGGCCCACGCACCCCATCGCCGCCAGGCACTCGCGCTGGGTGGGGAGGCCGGTGCCGCCGCCGTGGGTGGCCACGATCAGCGAGGGGATGGTGATGGAGATGTACAGGTCGCGCTCGGGGGTGAGCTCGGCGTACATCACGCCGGCGCTGCTCTCGGCCACGTTGGCCACGTCCTGCCCGGTGGCGATGAAGATGGCCGTGATGGCGTTGGCCGAGTGCGCGCCGTTGTTGTTGGCGCCCGACAGGATGGAGCCGATGTTGGCCACCCCGTGGTGGTACACCAGGCTCTCGGGCTCCACCCGCATGCGCTGGATCAGCGCGTCGCGCTTGATCACCGCCTCGGCCGTCACCCGCTTGCCGCGCGTGCGCATGATGTTGATCTGCGACGCCTTCTTGTCGGTGGCGAAGTTCGACTCGAGGTAGAAGTGGCGGACGCCGGGGTACTGGTCCAGAATCCACGAGCACGCCGCGAACGTGGCCCGCCCCACCATGTTCTGCCCCGCCGCGTCACCCGTGTGGAAGTTGAAGCGGAGGAAGACGAACTTGTTGGACAGGTAGTGGTCGATGTACTTGAGCCTGGCCACGCTGCTGGTGGCCTCGGCCTCGCTCGCGATGCGCGGCGTGTTCTCCTGCACCCACTCCACGAAGTCGCGCCCCTGGCGCGCGTTGTCGAACACGAACACCGGCGCGCGCTGCATGGCGTCGCCCACCACGGAGACGTTCACCCCGCCGCACGCGTTCAGCAGCGCGATGCCGCGGTTGTAGCTGGCCACCAGCGTTCCCTCGGTGGTGGCCATGGGGATCACGAACTCACCCTTGGCGTGCTCGCCGTTCACCATCAGCGGCCCCGCGAAGCCGATGGGCACCTGCGCCACGCCGGTGAAGTGCTCCACGTTCCCCTTCAGCAGGTGCGGATCGAAGGAGAAGCGCTTCACGTGGTCGAGCGAGGCGCCGCTGAACTCCTCCACGAACGCCTGGCGCGCCTGGATGGCCTCGGGCGAGTAGTCGTCGGTGGGGTCGCGCGGGATCTTCCGGGCCGCGGGGAGCTGCTCGGCGATGGCGTCCTGCACGTTCAGCTTCAGCTTGCCGAACGGCTTGCTGTCGAACACGATCTCGATCTCGTGCTTCCCCAGCGGCAGCGCGGGGCGCCTGGCCACCATGGTCAGCGTGCGCTTGAGCGGAAACTCCAGCGGCTGGGCGGGCGAGATCTGGTGCGTCTGCACCACCACGTCCTCGATCCGCACCTCCACGTCGTGCAGCGGGATCTCGGTGCCGTTGATGCGGATCCCCCGGAGCCCGGTGACGGTGGCGTCGCTCAGCCGGTTCTTGATGGAGAACTGGATCCCGTCGTCGCTGTTCTTGAGGCTGCCGAAGGTGTAGAGCTGCTTGAGCAGGAGACTGGGGACGAACATCGGCGGTGTGCTCCGGGCGGCGGTGGGGGGATCGGCTTCTGGATGAGACGAATCGCGCGGAACGAACGAACCGGCAGGCCGCGCGCCGGGCACGGCCTGTTGTCGCTGTTCCGCGCGTGTGCGGATGCTGGTTGTGCTGCTGAGAGCGTGCCCGCCCGGGCCGCGGTTCAGGCGGCCGGGGCGAACCTCACGCGGAGCCAGCCGTTACGGACCTGGGCGTCACCAAGTGTATAGGATGCAAGGAATTTGGGCAACAGGTAATTCCGCCGCTGGCTGCCCCATTCGGATCCCCCGCTCGTCCTCCCCACGGCGCCGCCGCCTCGCGGCTTTGCGTGGAGGTAGACGCAGCGCCAGCACGTAGTCCCCACCGCTCCGGACCCCCGCAGGCCCGTCCGCCGCACGTCCCCCGGGGCTTGGATCAGCCGAGCTGCTCGGCCAGCCCGATGATGATGCCTTCGGGGCCACGCACGAAGCAGAGGCGGTAGAAGTCCTGGTATTGCGCGATCTCGCCGACGAGCTCGGCACCGTGGCGGCGCAGGCGGGCAACCACGTCGTCGATGCCGGTGACGGCGAACATGATGCGGCGTATGCCCAGCGTGTTCGCCGGCGCGTTTTGCGGCTCGGCGCGGACCGCCGGCGGCGTGTGGAACTTCGTCAGTTCAACCTGGCCATGGCCGTCGGGCGTCCGCATCATGACGATGTCGGCACGCACCTCGTCGAGCCCGATCACGCGGCCCACCCAGCTCCCCTCGACCGTGGTCGCGCCTGCCAGCTCCATCCCGAGCTCGGCGAAGAACGCCTGGGCGGCCTCGATGTCCTCGACAACGATGAGAACGTTGTCCATCCGCTTGAGCGTCATAGTTCCCGGAGGGTAGGGCCGGATGTTCACGCCGCCTGGGCGAACCTCACGCGGAGCCAGCCGTTGCGGACGTGGGCGTCACCGAGTGTATAGTACGCAAGGAACTTGGGCAACAGGTAGTTCCGCCGCTGGCTGGCCAGCTGGATCACCAGCTCGTCGCCCGCGTGGCGCGCCGTCACCTCGCCCTCGTGCGCGAACGGGAGGCGCAGCTCCAGCACGTATTCCTTTCCGTCCTGCGTGACCCGGTAGGTCTGCCCGCTGTACATCAGCCGGGTGGGATCCGAGTCGCCGTAGATGCGGGTGCCGATCTCGCGCAGCAGGTCGAGCCCGAACACCTCGCGGCCGCTGTGCGGCACCTTCAGGATCGGCAGCGGCGCGAAGGAGGACTCGATCTCGGCCAGGTGCCGCTTCTGCGCCTCCACGTACAGCTTCAGCGCCTCGCCGGTCCCCTCTTCCGGGAGCACGCGGTTCACGATCACCGCGTCCACGCCGTAGCCGTACAGCTGCAGGTAGGTGTAGGCGCGCTTCGCCTCCTCGATCACCATCTTCTCGGGGTTGGCCACCAGGCGCATGGAGGTGACGTCGTTGTTCCCCAGCACGTCCTGGATCGCGCGCAGCTTCTCGAAGAGCCGGTTCAGCTCGTCGTACCCCTTGTCCAGCGGGATCCCGGTGGTCTTGCGCAGGGCGAATCCGGCGGTCTTGATGGCGGTCTTCTGGAAGGGGAACGCCTTCGACATCCACCACTGCGTGGCCTGGGGCAGGGTGAGCAGGGTGAGCGTCTCGCCCGTGGGCGCGCTGTCCACCACGATCACGTCGTAGTCGCCGCTGCGGTAGAACTGCTCCAGCCAGAGAAGGACGGAGCCCTCGTTCATCCCGGGGAGCGCGGCCATCTCCTCGGCGGCGACGGCGTCGATCCCCTGCCAGCGGAACACGGTGAGCATCAGCTCGCGCATGTTCCCCCAGTACTTCTTCATGCTGTAGTAGAGATCGACCTCCTGCGCCCAGAGGTTCGGGGCCACCAGCTCGGGCTCGGGGCCCAGCGGCCGGTCGAGCGCGTCGGCCAGCGAGTGCGCGGGGTCGGATGACAGCACCAGCGTGCGGTAGCCCATCTCGGCGGCTTTGAGCGCCGTCGCGGCCGCGCAGGTCGTCTTCCCCACGCCGCCCTTTCCCGTGAACAGCAGAATCCGCTTCGCCATCTTGATCTATCTCCCGTCCCATCGTTCTGGATCATGAGACCCTCGCGGCGCGCGCGTGTGTTAACGATGCCGCGCCGCAGCATAATCTATGACACGGTGCGTCATGGAGCCAGAGGGTGCGGAAATGTGCTGCCGCGAGGCCGCTGTCCGGGCGATGTGCGGGCGGCGGCTTCGTCTCCACGGGGAGAGGTTCGTTGATTTGGGACCCAGAGCACCAGAGGACCAGAGCACCAGAGGACTGGAGGACCAGAGGGCCCGCCGCTGACCCTCTGTGTCTCTGGTCTTCTGGCTCCCCGTGGTTGCTGTCCAGGTGCTCTGCCACGTCATCCTGAAAGAGCCTGAGCGACTGAAGGATCTGGACTTGACTCCACGCTCCGGCCCGGAAGACGATCAATGCTTTCATCGGTATCAACGCCCGGTTGCTCCCGGTTCATGCGGCCCGGCCGACCGGGCACTCGGTCGAAATTCACCGCGTCCCGCGGGCCGCAACCGGCGAAGCTCTAGCGCCCGATCCAGTAGCTGGCCTTGACCACGAACACGTTGTCGGGGTGCTGGCGGAACACCTGGGCAAGGTCGCGGCGGGCGTCGAAGGTGCCGAGCGCGTCGGTGCCGCTGCGTTCCTGCTGCCAGACCAGGAAGAGCGTGCTGCCGGGGTGGTACTCCCACCGCAGCACCGCGTTGCCGCGCAGCGAGCGGATGCGGAAGTCGGGATTGGCGAACTCGAAGTCCGCCGTCGCCGCGTTGCGGTCCGCGTCGAGCCGGTAGCGCGTGGGCACGCCCGACGCGTCGCGCGCGGCGACGTGGATCTGCGCGGAGTCGAAGAGCGCGCGGGCGCCGCCGCGGGGGCGGACGTACTCCTGGAAGCCGGTGTAGCGCCCGGCGGAGACGAACGGCTGCGCGAACAGCTCCAGCGTCAGCTCGGGGGTGAAGGTCCAGCTCAGCCGCGTGTTGAGCGACACCGTGCGCTGCCGCAGCTCGGCGAACACCGCGCGGCGGCCGAAGAACGCCGTGGCCGACGGATCCTCGAACTGGGTGACGTACTGGCCCATGTCGTTGAACGAGGTGAACGAGGGCCCGATGCTCAGCTCGGCGCTGGCCGCCGGCTTGACGCGCACGGACCCGCGCACGCGCCACACGCTGCTGCGGTCGGAGAAGCGCGACAGCGACGGGCTGATGGTGAAGGCGACCGGGCGGCGGGTGTCGGTGGAGAGCTCGGGCTCCACCGTCCACCCGCGTGACCGGCGGACGGCGGCGCCGCCGCGCGTCATCCGGTCGTCGATCACGGCCGGGCGCAGGTGGCCGTAGAGCGACACGGTCCAGTAGTTCTTCAGCTGCGCCTCGGCCTGGCTGTGGAACTGCAGGTCGGTGCGGTCGCCGCCGAAGTTGAACTGCTGCTGGGCGCCGGCGGTCCACTCGCCGCCGCGGTACCATCGCCCGGGAAGCGTCCAGCGGCGCTGGAGGTTGGCCGCCATCCACACGTAGTCGGCGCGGGTGAGGAAAGCGAGGTCGTTCACCTCGAAGCCAGGGCTGCGGTAGCTCACCATCCCCTCCCACCTCCACGCGCCCTCGTCCTTGCTGGCGCGCAGGTACCCGCCATGGCCGCGCAGCCCCCGCGCCGAGGTGTCGTATTCGTCGGAGAACACCCCGTTGCCGCCGCCGGCGCGGTCGGGGCGCTGGAAGTAGCGCGCGCTCGACTGCTGCACGCGGGCGATGGCCAGCGAGTCGCCCGCCACGCTGGATACGACGACGTTGCCCATCAGCGAGTAGCCGTTCCCCGGCGCGGTCAACGTCCAGTCGAACCCCAGCGCCTCGGCGTGCCGCGCCAGCTGCGCGCGCAGCGGATCGTCCGTGCCGCCGAAGCCGCGCACCACCGAGGTGGCCATGGCGCCCCAGGTGACGCGCCCCGCGTGCGAGGTGCGGCGCACGCGGCCCAGCCAGTAGCCGGTCAGCGGCTCGACGGGGAGGGTGGCGCGCTCCCCCGTCTCCACGTCCTGCACGCGCGCCGCCTCGCGCGCGGTGACGGCCCCGAGCACGCCCACCTGCCACCCGGCGCGTGTGCGCCCGGTGAGCCGCGCCGCGCCCAGCAGGCGCGCGTTGCGCGGCACGTCGGCGAACTCGTATCCCTCGGGAACCGAGCCCTGCGGCGCGCGCCCGATCCGCCGCGAGTAGTAGATGTTCATCCCGCCCGCGTTGCTGCACAGGTAGCAGCTGAACCCACCGAAGGAGAGGAGCCCGCTACCCTCCACGAAGAAGGGGCGCTTCTCGGTGAAGTAGCTTTCGGACGCCGACAGGTTCACCACCGCGGGGTCCTGCTCCACCTGGCCGAAGTCGGGATGAATGGTGGCCGAGAGCGTGAAGCTGCTCCCCAGCAGCATCCGCGCGTCGGCGCCGATGCGCGCGCCCAGCTCGCGCGGCTGCTGGAACGGGCTGCCGGGCTGGGTGGGGCGCACCTGGCTGGCGCGGGCCAGGGCGTAGGGCATCAGCTCCCACCCGCGCGGCCGCCGCCGCACGCGGATCCCCTCCAGGTGGCCGAAGTATGGCGGCCCGCCGCTCTCCTGCCGGCCCCAGAACGCCCACATGCTGGTCTCGTTCAGCCGCTCCACGTAGCGCCACAGCTGCATCCCCCACAGCTGCGCCGTGTCGCGCCCAAAGCGGAGCTGGCTCCACGGGATGCGCATCTCCGCCGTCCACCCGGCCGAGTCCACGCGGGCCGCGTACTGCCACACCGGGTCCCACGAGGGGTCGGCGTGGGGCGACGCCTGCCCCGCGTCGCCCTTCACGCCCGAGGGGGTGACGGTGAACACCGTGCGGCCGGCGTGGTCGTGATAGGTGTCGAAGACGAGCTGCAGCTGGTCGCCATCGGCGATCTGGTCGCGGCGCGAGAGCCGGGTGCGCACGCCGCGCGCGCCGAGCGAGTCGTGCATCCGCGCCCCCACGTACAGCGCGTCGGCGTCCCAGGCGAAGCGCACCTCGGTGGGCTGCGACGCGGGCTCGCCCTCGCGCGGCTCCTGCTGGCGAAAGTCCGTCGCCGGCGTGCCGCCCAGCCAGGTGGGCTCGCCCAGCACGCCGTCGAGCACGATGGGCGTGGTGCGCTCCACGGCCACCGCGCGCGGCCGGCCCGACGCGTGGTCGTGGGTCGATGACGTCTGCGCGCCCAGACGGGCAGGCGCGGGGACGAGCAGGGCCAGCGCCAGCGCGGCCAGCGCGGGCGGGCGGGAGAGTCGGCGCATCGATTGGCTGCGGCGAGTGGAGAGTTCTGGCGTACGGAGGGGGATGCCGGGCGAATCGCGATTACGGCATCGGATCGCCCGAGGTCCGCTCTCGCGGAACCACGGACCGGTCCGTCGGGCGCGAATTGCTCGCGGTGATGCGTGGCGGTGACGCCGCGCCACCCGCCGCGTGCTCCCACACGGCGCGCGTGATGGAGGCGATGGCCGCCTCGGCCACGGAATCGGCCGCCGTGGCGTTGCGGACGAACACGGCGAGCGCCAGGTGGCCGCGCGCGCCGGGAAGGGTGATGATGCCCACGTCGTTCATCGCCGCCGCGCCGGGGGCGTCGCTCTGGCCCCACGTGCCGGTCTTGTGCGCCACCGCCGTTCCCGCGGGCAGGCCCGCGATGATGCGCGTGCGCGGGTTCTCGGAATCGGTCATCCACCCCAGCAGCAGGCGCGTTTCGGCCGGGCCCAGCAGCCGGCCGGCGTGCAGGGCGGCGAGCAGCGCCGTCATCACCCGGGGCGTGCTGGTATCGCGCGTGTCGCCGGCGGAAATGCGGCCGCCCACTTCCTCGTCCAGCCGCTGGTAGGGGCGGCTCACGCGGATGCCGTGGATGCCCGCTCGCGCCAGCTCCGCGTTCACCGAATCGGGGCCGCCGGCCAGGCGCAGCAGCGCGTCGCTGGCGGTGTTGTCGCTCTGGGTGATGGCGGCGCGCAGGAGCTGCTCCACCGGGAGCGTCACGCCGGCCGGATTCGCATCGCGGATCGCGCTGCGGCCGGGTGCCATCTGCTCGCGCGTGATGCGGACGTCATCGGCCAGGCGGATGCGCCCGCGCCGCACCTGGCGCAGGATGCGCACGGAGATCGGCAGCTTGGTGACGCTGGACATGAAGAACGGCTCGCCCGCGTTCATCCCCAGCTCCCACCCGTTCTCCAGGTGGCGCACGTGCACCCCCACCACGCCACCCGTCTCCGCCGCCGCCGCGCGGATCGCGGCCATCAGTGCCGCCGTGTCCCGCATCGCGGTGTCCGCCGTCCATGTTCCGCGCGCCGCCGCCGCGGGATGCGCGTCGGCGGAGCGAAGTCGGGCGTGGGAAGAGATCACGGAGGGGCAGATCACCAGCAGCGGAACGGCGAGGAGAATTCGGCGCATCGGCGTGCAGATCCGGGGTAGATAGGGTGAAGTACGAGGTTCTTCGTAGATCGTAATACGAAGTCGTTCGTATCGTCAAGCCTCCCCGGAATATTCGCGCGCTCGCAATAGATGATGGGTGCAGACGTGAGTGAAATCTCTTTCCAAAACGAAGATCTTCGTATACGTTGGACGCGATGGCTGCCCCGACGATCACCTCCAGCCCGCGCCGACCCATGGATCGATCTCCGCCGCTACCGACCGAAGGCGAGCTCCGGCTGCTGCGCGTGCTGTGGGACCGCGGCCCCAGCACCGTGCGCGAGGTGCACCAGGCGCTGCCGGGGGTGAACGAGAGCGGCTACACCACCGTGCTCAAGCTGCTGCAGATCATGCACGGCAAGGGGCTGGTGATCCGCGACGAGAGCAGCCGCACGCACGTATACGCCGCCGCCGTGCCCCCCGAGGCCACCCAGCGCGCGCTGGTGACCGACCTGATCGACCGCGCTTTCGGCGGCTCGGCGCACGGGCTGGTGATGCAGGCGCTCTCGCCGCAGGTGGCCAGCCGCGACGACCTGGACCGCATCCGCGCGCTGCTGGCCGACCTGGAGCGCCGCGAAGGCGCGGGGGAGGGGCGATGAGCACAATGGACTCGCCCGTGCTGCACGCCATCGGATGGGCGCTGGTGCACTCGCTGTGGCAGTGCGCCGCGCTCGCGCTGATGCTGCGAATCGGCCTGCGGATGTCGCGCTCGGCGCCGGCCACGCACCGCTACGCGCTCGCCTGCGCCACGCTGGTGCTGATGCTGGGCACCACCGCGGCCACGGCGATCGTGGCGGCGCGCGGCCTGGACGGCACCGCGGTCGAACGGGTCGTGCGCGCCGGGCCCGCCCCGGCGGATCGGCAGCCGGCCGCGGTCCCCTCGATCGGCGAGGCGGCGGAGCCGCTCGGCGAGGTGAGGCCGCGCCGGGTGGCGGTCCGGACGGGCTGGTTCGACGGGAGTGCGTGGCGGGTGGAGGTCGAGCGTTTCCTCCCGTGGCTGGTGGCGGCGTGGCTGGCGGGGGTGGCGCTGCTCTCCACGCGGCTGCTGGGCGCGTGGACGCGCGTGCGCCGGCTGCTGCGGGTGGGCACGGCGCCGGCGCCCGAGCCGGTGCGGCGGCTGGTGCGGCGCCTGGCGCGCGAGCTTGGGGTGGCGTGGCCGGTGGAGGTGCTCACCTCGGCGGCGGTGCACGTGCCCACGGTGGTGGGGTGGATCCGCCCCGTGATCCTGCTGCCGCTGAGCGCCCTCACCGGCATCGCGCCGCGGTACCTGGAGCTGCTGCTGCTGCACGAGCTGGCGCACGTGCGGCGCCATGACTACCTGGTCAACCTGCTGCAGGCCGCGGCCGAGACGCTGCTGTTCCATCACCCCGCCGTGTGGTACGTGGGCCGCCGCATCCGCGCCGAGCGCGAGCACTGCTGCGACGACGTGGCGGCGCGCTTCGGCACCGTGCGCGAGTACATCGCCGCGCTCGCCACCATGGAGGAGGTGCGCCGCGGCGAGCTGCTGGCCGTGGCGGCGGACGGCGGATCGCTGCTGGGCCGCGTGCTTCGCCTGGCCGAGCGTCCGGCGCGTACCGGCTCGCCGGCGCGCGCGGCCGGCGCCGCTCTCGGCCTGCTGATCACGGCGCTGCTCGCGTTCACCGCGCTGGGCGCGGCGCCCGAGCGGGCGCGGGCCGCCGGAACGCCCGCCGCGTCGGCGCGGCCGCCGGCCAGGCACGTGGCACCCGCCGCCCAAGCCTCGACCTCCGCAACGTCCGACGCGGCGTGCCCCAGCCGCCCCGCCGGCAGTCCGTCCACCCTGTGCCCCGCGCTGGATGCCGCGGTCGCGCGGATGCTGGCGGCGCGGAACGTGGACGGCGGCGCGGTGCTGGTGCAGGACGTGGCGACCGGCGCCGTGCTGGCCTACGCCGCGAGCGGGCAAGGCGACGGCGCGCCGCTGACCACCGCCGCGCTCCCCGGCTCGGTTTGGAAGCTGGTGCTCGCGTCGCTGTGGTGGGAAAGCGGCCGCGGAGACGACGAGATCGGCTGCCCCGCGACCGTGGCGGTGGGCGGCCGCACCGTGCGCAATTCCACACGCATGCCGCGCACGCTGGCGGGCCCGCGCGAGATGCTGGTGTACTCGTGCAACACGGCCGCGGTGGAGATGGCGCTGGCGCTGCGCACCGCGCTGGGGCCGGCTGAGGTGGACGCGCGCATCCGCCGCCTGGGCTTTGGCGCGGGCGAGCCGGCGGCGCGCGACACGGCGTTCTGGGCCACGCGGTCGGATTCGTTCCGCGCGCGCATGAGCCCGGCCGCCGCGCGCACCGGCCTGAGCGCGAGCGCGCCCGAGGCCGACTGGGCCGATTTCGCGCTGGGCACCCGGCGCGTGGCGGTGAGCCCGCTGCACGTGGGGCGCTTCATCCAGGCCATCGGCAACGACGGCGTGATGATGCCGCCCACGGTGGACGCCGCGCTGGCCGGCCGCTCGCCGGGGCGGCGCACGCTGTCGAGCGCCACCGCCGCGCGTTTGCGGGATGCGATGCTCGACGTGGTGGCCCGCGGCACCGCGAAGTCCGCCGGAGCGGAGCTCGCGGGCTCGCCATGGCGCTTGGGCGGAAAGACCGGCACCGTGCCCGGCCCGTCGCGCGAGGCAGACGGCTGGTTCGCCGGCCTGGCCTTCGACGCGAGCGGCCAGGCGCGGTACGCCGTGGTCGTGCGCCTCCCCGGCGATGGGCCGGGCGGCGGCGCGCCAGCACGGCTCGCCGCCCGCATCGTCCGCATGCTCCCGGCGGAGGCGGCCGCTAGCCGGCCGTAAGCAGCACGCGATCATATCACTAAATTAGAAGAGGCCCGGGGCTCTCAACGAGCTCCAGGCCTCTTCTAGTGTAGTTGGTCCGACCGCGCCGCACTCGCATTGAGGATGATATGAAATCGCGAGATTGGGTTACGCCTTTTGCGCCGGATCCCGAGCCCCGTCATCCGAAGCGGTCCAAGCTGTTGAAGCCTCGCGTAGTTTGCGAGGCTTTTCGTAGTTGTTGCTGCGGCTTCAGCCGCCGGTGAGCGACGGCGGCAGAAGGATCGATCGTTTGCACTCGGAACCAATCTGCCAGAGCACAGCCGGTTCTTATCCGTCGGCGTCCTTCCTCGAACCAGACGCCATCCAGCCGATCACTCCGAGCACGGCCACGCACAGGTTCAGGGTGACGGGGTTGAATGCCGCGGGGACAAAGCGCGGCGAGCCGAACACGATTCCCGGCGTGATCACCACCATCGCGGCGGTGGCCACCAGCAGCAGCGCGCGGACACGCCACGCCAGAAGCAGGACGAGCGCGTAGGCGACCTCCGCCACTCCGATGACCATCACCGCGGTCTCGGCCCCAGAGGCGGAAAGCCCCGCGTCGCGCATCAGCTCCAACTCGTCCGGGTGCCGGAAGAGGAGCTTGGGCACCAGCCCGTGCCACAGGAAGACGAAGGCGAGCGTCACCCGCGCGATCGCATGTACCGCACGCAGCGGATCGGCCGTGCGCCGTGGGGATGGGTTGCTCAATTTGGGAGACCCGGCAAGGCGGGGTTATTCCTGCAGGCGAGCGTCGGTGATGCGGCGCCCGGCATCCCAGGTGACGATCGCCTCGCCCATCTGCACGATCGGGTTGTACGCCTCGGAGTCGGGATTCAGCCGGTCGCAGTCGATGCGCAGGCGGCCGGGCGCGCCGGTGGTGTGGGCGACGGCGAGCGCGAGGTAGCGGAGCGTAGGGAACAAGTCGTTCAGCGAATCGTGCCGCTCCTGCTCCAGGCGGAACCGCTCCTCGCCGTCGAAGCTGCCGCGCCGCTCCAGCTTCCAGTGCTCGCCCAGCCGCTTGCGGTCGTGGGATGACAGTGCATCCAGCACGTCGCGCGCGACTTGCGGCAGCACCGGCGCCAGCGCGGCGAGCTGCGCTTCGCTCGGGATCAGCAGGGGCTTCAGGTCGATGGCACGGCGCCAGCTCCCGGCGCTCTCGTCCAGCCGCCCGGCTTGGGCCAGCGCCACCGCGGCTTCCAGGTAACCGCCGGCCGTGTCGTCGAGCCTGGCGGCGGCCAGCAGAAGTTCGGCGCGCTCGGCCGCGTCGGCCGTCTTTCCCGCGCGGTGGCGGAGCTTGCCCGCCGCGCGGCCGTTCCCGATCCAGCGGAAGAAACGGCCGATCATCTCCCGGCGGGGCGCTGGTAGACCACCTGCCCGCCAACCACCGTCATCAGCACGTGGGCATCGCGGATCGTCTCCGGCGCGATGGCGCGCAGGTCGCGGTCGATCAGCACCCAGTCGGCCAGCTTCCCGGGCTCCAGCGTCCCCTTCTCGCGCTCCTGGAAGACGCCGAAGGCGGCGCCGCTGGTGTAGGCGCGCAGGGCCTCCTCCACCGTGATCTTCTGCTCGGGCACCCAGCCGCCGGGGTGTTGGTCGTCCAGCGTGCGGCGGGTGACGGCGGCGTAGATCCCCTCCAGCGGCGTGGGCGGCGCCACGAACCAGTCGCTGCCGAACGCCAGCGTGGCGCCGCTGTCCAGCAGCGTGCGGAAGGCGTACGTCCCCTTGGCGCGCTCGGGGCCGATCACCCGTTCGGCCCAGCGGCCGTCGTCGATGGCGTGGTACGGCTGCATGCTGGGGATCACCCCCAGCCGCCCGAAGCGCGGGATGTCGGCCGGGCGCAGGTGCTGCGCGTGCTCCACGCGAAAGCGCCGGTCGCGGGCGCCATCCTCGCGGGCCACGCGCTCGAAGATGTCCAGGATCAGCGTGTTGGCCCGGTCGCCGATGGCGTGCACCATCACCTGCAGCCCCGCCTGGTCGGCGCCGCGCGTCCAGGCGTACAGGTCGTCGGCGGGGGTGACGAGGAGGCCGGTGCCCGTCCCCGTGTCGCTGAACGGCTGGTGCATCAGCGCGGTGTGCGAGCCCAGCGACCCGTCCACGAAGCCCTTCAGGCTGCCGATGCGCAGCCACTCGTCGCCGCGGCCGCGCGCGGCCACGGTGTCGCGCAGCCGCTCCCACGTGTCCAGCGGCACCGCGGCGCTGATGCGGGTGCGCAGCCGTCCGGCGGCGCGCGCGCGGCGGAATGCGGCCAGGTCGCCCCAGCCGCCCATGTGCTGCACGGAGGTGACGCCCTGCTCGGCGACGTAGCGCATGGCCGCGTCCAGCGCGCGGTCCTGCTGCGCGGGCGTCGGCTCCGGCACGGCGCGGTCGACCAGCGCCAGCGCGTTGTCCTTGAGGATCCCCGTCGGCTCGCGCCCGGCGCCGCGCACGATCTCGCCGCCCTCCACGTCACCGGTGGCGGCGGTGACGCCGGCGGCGCGCAGGGCGGCGGAGTTGGCCAGCGCCATGTGGCCGTCGAGCCGGCTCACCCACACGGGGTTGTTGGGGGTCACGGAATCGATCCAATCCCTGCGCGGCAGCTCGCCGCCCCAGAGCGAGTGGTCCCAGTTCCCCTCGGTGATCCACGCGCCGGGCGGCAGCGTGCGCGCGTAGTCGCGGATGCGGCGCACGAACTCGGCGGGGGTGCGCGCGTCGCGAAGCTGCACCGAGGTGAGCGCCGCCCCGCCGGTGATGAAGTGCACGTGCGAGTCGATGAACCCCGGCACCACCATCTTCCCGCCCGCATCCACGACGCGCGTCCGCGGCCCGATGGTGCGGTTCACCGCCTGCTCGGCGCCCACCGCCATGATGCGCCCGCCGCGCGCCGCCACTCCCCACGCGTCCGGCGCGCCCCGCACCCCCGTCCACACCTTTGCGTTCACCACCACGATGTCGGCGCACTCCGAAACGCACGGCGAGTGCTGCGCGGCGGCCGGCCGCGCGACGAAGGCGGACGCGGCGAGCAGCGCGGCGGCGGCAAGGTGGGTGAGCGGGCGGAGATTCATGTTGGGTGAGACGCGTAGAGGAGAACGCTCAGCCATCAGAGCGCATGAGTGGGACGAATCCGGCTTGCCTGAAATGATGATCCGAGGTCAGTGCTTCAGTGATGCCGCGCTCCTCCATCACCACGAATGAGGAGCAGTCTGTCAGGCTCCACTTCTTGTCACGGCGATTGCCGAACAGGCGCAGCGAACGCTGATACAACTCGTCGCTGACCGGCAGTACGTCAATGTCCGGAGCATCTTCAATCTTCTGAAGAAGTTCGGCAGCACGGCGCCGATACTCGGGCTCTCCGAAGAAGTTGCCGATCTCGAAGCATACCGCACGGGTCGTCACGAGTCGCGCCTGCGATCGGGCATCTTCGAAGAGCCCGGCCGCGATCTCATGAAGTTCGTCCCTCCCGTTCACCAGCGCCACGACGCACGCTGTATCGACGAATACTTCAGTCGGCCGCATCGGTCAGATGCTGGCCAAGGTAGTGATCAACGCGCTGAGACCAATCCGAGGGTCCATCGATCCTGATCCGGCGCACTGCTTCAGCGAACGTTTCATTGGTCCGCGGCAGTTCCACATTCGCAGCGGCGAGCGGATCAGATTCTGTGCACTCCTCTGAATGCACGGTGATGGTGATCCGCGTATCGCGGGGGAGCGGCAGGGGTTCGTCCGGCAAGATGATACGCCCATCGTACGTTGCCGTGATTGTCTTCGTCATATCCGCCCTCCGACGCTGCTGTGAGTTCGTAAGCCGTCGCTGCTGTCCAGTTTCAATTTAACAAAATGGACAGCAGTTGCCAAGGGGGGCAGCGTCAGGGTCAGGGCGGGGGTGATGCCGTCGCCGTCGGCCCGCAACGAGCGGGTCGAGTTCGGCCGCCAGATCGGTCGCGCCGATGCGGATGAGCTGCTCCGGGAGTTCGGGCCGCGAAAGTGGGAAGATGCCCGCCCGCAGCAGTCGCGCACGCGCTCGTTGAAGAAGCGCGCTCATCCGCACCTCGTTCGCCGCCTCGTGGTCTCCGCCGCTCCGCAGCCCGTCCGCGGCCCGAAGCGCACGCGCGGCCCGCGCCTCGGCCAGATCCGCCGAAGGGAGCTGAAGCCGTCCGTGCCACCGCGCGACCAGGCCGGACCAGCAACCGTCGCGCTCGAACGCGGCAACGCCGAAACGAAGTGCCCAGCCCAGCACCTCATCTCCCGCGGCGATTCGTTCGCCGACCTCGGCCTCGTCGTACTACCGGAGATCCACGTCGACCCGAACATCCGCCCCGGGTGACGCAGCGCGGTGGATCACCAGCAGGTCGATGTCTCCCGGCCGAGCAGCCTTTCGCACCGCGGAGCCGTAGAGGACGACCGCCAGGACCGTCGGATCGTCCGCCGCGCCGCGGACGAGCTCCGACACCCAGACGCGCGCCTCCTCGCTCGGCCAGCAGATGCTGTCGAGTGCAGTTGCGGTTTGACTGAGCAAGGCGGAACTGGTCATCGGCGTTCGATCACCTTCGTCACGGCTTCGATGTACCGCTCGATCTCTCGCGCGAGTGAAGAAGCCCCCTCAGGGAGATGCTGCCGTTGCCGTCGGCGGCCTCGATGCCTGTTCGCGCAGGACGGGCTCCAGCACGCGCCACACGTTCTGCGCGACGATGCGGTGGCCGCGCTCGTTGGGGTGGATGCCGTCGCCCAGGTTCAGCTCCTGGTGGCCGGCCACGCCGTCGAGCAAAAAGGGGATGAGCGGGACGCTGTCCTGCCGCGCCACGTCGGTGTAGATGGCGTGGAACTGGGTGCCGTAGCGCTCGCCCAGGTTGGGCGCGGCGTACATCCCGGCCAGCACGATGCGGGCGCCGGGGCGCGCCTTTCGCACGGTGTCCACGATCTCCTGGATGTTGGACTTGAGCGCCGCGAGCGAAAGGCCCTGCAGCATGTCATTGGCGCCGGTCTCCAGCACCATCACGTCGAAGGGCTGCTTCACCAGCCAGCGCGCCACGCGGTCGCGCGCCTGGCGGCTCACCTCGCCGCTCACGCCGGCGTTCACCACCTCGAAGGGAAGGCCGGCCGAGTCGATCTTGGCCTGCACGCGCGCGGGGTAGCCCAGGCTGGGGTCCAGCCCCAGCGCGGCGGTCAGGCTGGTGCCCACGAACATCACCACGCGCCGGTCGGCCGCCTGCGCCGCGGCGCCGGTGCTGTCCTCGCGGCTGCCGTCGTTCACCGCGCCGGCGCCTGTGGTGTCACGGATCGCGGTGGTGTCCTGACGGTTTCCTGACGATGGTTTGCGATCCTCGGTGCCGCAGCCGAGTATCATGCACAAGGTCGGCACAAGGATCGAACACAGCCAGCGAGGCCGGAACAGCGTGCTCATCGTAGATGATCTGTCGAAGACGTACCGCAGCGGCGGCGGCCAGCTTGCCGCGGTAAGGAACGTATCCTTTCGCGTGGACAACGGCGAGACGGTGGCAATCGTCGGGCCGTCGGGGAGTGGCAAGACCACGCTCCTGGGATTGTTGGCGGGCCTCGACTCGCCCTCCAGCGGCTCCGTGTCGGTGGATGGGGCGGAGTTGAGCGCGCTCAGCGAGGACCAGCGCGCCCGGCTGCGGCGTGAGCGGATCGGCTTCGTCTTCCAGTCGTTTCAGCTGATCCCCACGCTCACCGCGCGCGAGAACGTGGAGGTGCCGCTGCAGCTGCGCGGCGAGAAGTCCAACGGCCGCGCGGACGAGCTGCTGGCGAGGGTGGGGCTCGCCGGGCGCGAGCACCACTTTCCCGCGCAGCTCTCCGGCGGCGAGCAGCAGCGCGTGGCCATCGCCCGCGCCTTCGTGCATGGCCCGCAGATCCTGTTCGCCGACGAGCCCACGGGGAACCTGGACGCGGCCACCGGGCAGCGCGTCATCGATCTGCTGATGGAGCTGAACCGCGAGCTGGGGACCACGCTGGTGCTGGTGACCCACGACCTGGACCTTGCCGCCCGCGCCCGCCGCGTGATCCGCCTGGCCGACGGCGTCGTCGTGTCGGACGAGCGGACGGACGCATCATCTCACGAACGGTCTGACGTGTCGTCCGGCGAGCCGTTGATCCAGCGCGCCGGTGAGCCGTCCGGCGCGGAGCCCGGCGCGCGGAGCGGCGAATGAGCGCGGTGCGGCCGCTGCTGGCGCTGGCGTGGCGCGAGAGCCGCTTCGCGCGCCGGCGCCTCCTCCTCTTCCTTTCCGCCATCACGCTGGGCGTGGCGGCGCTGGTGGCCACGCAGAGTTTCGCGGCCAACCTGTCGCAGGGGGTGCGCGACCAGAGCCGCGCGCTGTTGGGGGCCGACCTGGCCATCAGCAGCAACCGCAAGTTCGGGGAGCTGGCCGAGCACGTGATCATGGCGTTCCGCCACGCGGGTTACCCCGTGGCGCAGATGACCAGCTTTGGCAGCATGGCGCTGCTGGAGCGCACCGGCGGCACGCGGCTCACGCAGGTGCGCGCGGTGGAGCCGGGATATCCCTTCTACGGGCAGATCGAGACGGCGCCCGCCGGGCAGTGGGCGGCGCTGCAGGGCGGCCGCAACGCGCTGGTGGAGCCGGCGCTGCTCACCGCGCTCGATGCCCGCGTGGGCGACAGCATCTCGCTGGGCGACGCCCGGTTCCGGGTGATCGGCACGCTGGAGAAGGTGCCGGGGCAGGTGGGCGTGGGCTCGCTCTTCGCCCCGCCCGTCTACGTCCCCGCGAAGTACCTGGAGGAGATGAACCTGCTGCGCTTTGGCGCGCGGGTCGATTACGAGGCGTTCGTGAAGATGCCGCCCGCCGCGGCGAAGCAGATCAGCACCGCGTACGGCAAGCAGCTGCGCCGCGTGGGGACGAACCTTCGCACCGCCGAGCAGCAGCAGGAGCGGCTGGACCGCGCGCTGGGCCGGCTGGGCGACTTCCTCGGCCTCGTCGGCACCTTCGCGCTGCTGCTGGGCGGGATCGGGGTGGCCAGCGCGATGGGCGCGTACATGGCGCAGAAGCGCGAGACCGTGGCCGCGCTCCGCTGCCTGGGAGCCACCAGCGGCCAGGTGATCTCCGTGTACCTCCTGCAGGCCGGGGCGATGGGGCTGGCCGGCGCGTCCCTCGGCGCGGCGATGGGGATGGCGGTGCAGTGGATCCTCCCGCGGCTGCTGAAGGACCTGCTCCCGGTGGAGGTCGCCACCTCGGTCGATCTTCCGTCCGTGCTGACGGGCGTGGGCGTGGGGGTGTGGATCGCGGTGGCGTTCGCGCTGATCCCGCTGCTGGCCACCCGCCGCGTGTCGCCGCTCGAGGCGGTGCGCCGCCGGGTGGAGCCCGCCGGACCGGTGCGCGACGTGTGGGCCATCGCCGCCGGGGTGGTGCTGGCGGCCAGCATCGGCGCGCTCGTCGTCTTCCAGGCGGGAACCGTGATGACGGGGCTCGGCTTCG
>DASSJS010000233.1:0-8451 GCA_035691085.1 Longimicrobium sp. | reverse complement strand
GGCGCGCGCCGCGGAGGCGCGCGTGAGCCCCGCCGGCGCGGAGCGGCCGCGGCGGGTGCACGCGCCCGGCGAGAGCCGCACCACCGCCACGCTGGTCGCGTCATTGGCCGGGCGGCTGGGGGTGCTCCCCCTGGTCTCGGGCGCGATGGCGGTGGGGGCGCTGGTCTCCGGCTTCGCGGCGCTGGGACGGCAGGTGGCCCTCACCGCCCAGGGGGCGCGGCTGCGGCGCGCGCTGGAGGCGGGCCGCCCCGGCATCAACGGCCCCGCGCTCTGGCGGGCGCTGCGCATCGAGGAGCTGGCGGCCGCGGCGGCGCCCAGCCCCGTGCTCGACCAGCTCCGCAACGACCTGGCGCTGCTCCTGGCCGGCGACCTGGACGAGACGCTGGAACTGATGCCGATCCCCCCGCAGCCCGCCGGCGCCTCGGCCCCCGACGCCGGGCCGCCCCCCGAGTTCCTGGACTGCGTGCTGGGGATGTGGGCGTTCGGGCGCGAGCTGGGATGGGCGGTGGAGGCGCTCGCCGCCCCCACCCTCGAGCCGGACGGCACGGTCCAGGCCGGGGCGCCGGCGGCGCGCGAGGCGCCGGGCCCCGTGCTGCGCTGACGCGGGCGTGGACGCCCTCCGCCCGCCGGGGCCGTACGACCCCACCGCCGCCGCCTACAAGGACTGGCTGCACCTCAACGTCTTCGACCACGCCTCGGGGGCGGTGGGGCTGGTGAACGCCTCGCTGCACGGGGCGCCGGGCGCGGCGTCGTCACGGGCGGTGGGGGCGGCGCTCTTCCACCTCCCCGGGGCCGGGTGGCTGGGGAACCTGGAGGTGCGGGGGATGGAGGAAGCGGGGATCGGCGCCTCGTCCATCGCGCTCGGCGGGGTGGCGCTGGCGCTCGACCCCGCCACCGGCACCGCGCACGCCTCCGCCCGCCTGGCCGATGACGGGGTGGAGGCGCGGATCGTGGCCACCGCGGTGTCGCGGCACGCGGCCGCCCCGCTGGTGATGCCGCTGGGCACGGGGTGGATCGCCTGGTCCGGCGTCCCGCGGCTCACCGTGTCGGGAACGCTCGCGGCGGGGGGCGTCACGCTGGACCTGGGCCGCGCCAGCGGCTACCAGGACCACAACTGGGGCCGCTGGCACTGGGGCGACGACCTGGGATGGGAGTGGGGCGCCTTCCTCGCCCCTGCCCCGGGCCCGGCCTTCGTGCTGAGCCGCCCCACCGACCGCGCCCACCGCGCCGACGTGCCGGCCATGTTCACCGTGGACCGCGCGCCGCTGCGCCGGGTGTTCGGCGGGGCGGGGGTGCGGCTGCGCTGGCACGGCGAGCTGGGCGGCTACCCGCGGCGCGTGCCCGGCGCGCTGGCGGCGCTCCACCCCGACCACGCCCGGCCGCGGCTTCCCGCGGGGCTCACGGTGGCGGGGGGAGACGGGATCGACGCCGTGGAGCTGGAGTTCACCGCCCGCGCCGCCGTGCAGCTGGTGACCGGCGACCCGGTGCGCCCGGGGTACTCCTTCATCCACGAGCTGGTGGGCGAGTTCTCGGCCGCGGGGCGGCTGGAGGGCGCGGCCTTCGCCTGCTCGGGGCTCGCGGTGGTGGAGTATGTCGCCTGAGCCCGCCGCCCCCTGCCGCACGCTGGGCGAGTACGTGGCGGAGCTGGTGCGCCGGCTGGGCGAGGCCGACCCCGGCGCGCTCGGGAGGCTGCGCGAGGTGGCGGGCGCGCGCAGCGCACGCATCGCGCTGGACGCCGAGGGCGTGCGCGTGCGCTTCAGCGGCGCGCGGCTGCTGCTGCGGCGGGCCGCCGCGCGCGACAGCCCGGACGGCGAGGGGTGGGCGGACCGCGCCTGCACGCTGGACCTGCTGGACGGCTACACCGACCCCACCTCGGCGCTGCTGGAGGGGCGGCTGGAGGCGCGGGGCGAGCTGGGCGACCTCGCCCGCATCTTCCAGGCGATCGAGATCCTGCTGGACGCCTCGTCACGCGTGCCCGCGCTCCAGGCGCTGGGCCGCGACTTCCGCGCGGACCCCTGCCGCACCTCTCCCGCCACCCTCCTCCCGCGCCGCGAGCGCCACGCGGAGCTCTGCCCCGACGAGGCCGGCGTGGGCGAAACCGCACTACTGGCGCGTCTGGACCTCCTTCCCGACGGACCCGCGTAGCGCCCGCCCCGGCGCAGAAAATCCTTGCCCCCCACCCCGCTCCGCGCCAATTTGCGATGTCGGAGTGAAAGGATGATTTCCCGCCACCGGGAGTCGCACATGCCACTCGGTACAATCGGTGTCGATCTCGAATTCATCGGGGGGCCGCCCAACCTCGAAGCGGCCTTTGCGGTCACTGGCCTCCCTCCGATCCACCTCGCCGTCGACTCGCTCCCGAATCCGCTCCCGGTCATCCACCTGAGCGTCGACCACATCGACAAGATCCAGGTGGGGCTCGACAAGATTCAGCTGGGGATCGACCCGCTCGAGATCAAGATCACCGAAATCCCGAAAGTCCGCGCGCACCTGCCGGCCGACTTCTGCGTCGGCCTTTCGGTGCTGGGGATGGAGCTGCTCAACGTGCGGCTGTGCGGCGAGGCGCAGGTGATCACCGAGCCATACGAGCCCAACCCCTGCGAGGTCTGCCGCCCGATCGACCGGCGCCACTTCCTGCACGACGCCGAGCTGGTCCCCGCGATGGAGGCGCCATGAGCCCCGCGGCGGCCGGCGGCGAGCCTCTGCGCTTCCGTGGTGGCCCGTTGCGCGTGGCGGCGCTGGTCCCCGGGCGCGGTGCCCTGGGCGGCGCGGCGGGGGTGCGACTCACCCGGAGCGGCGCCCGGCAGGGAGCCGCCGCGGGGACGCCCCTGGAGGTGGAGCCGGTGGTGATTCCACTCCAGGACCAGATCCAGCTCCGGTTCCCGCGGGCAACTCCGCCCGGCACCTACCAGGGGGTGCTGACCCTCGACGGCGCCGAGCGGCAGATCACGGCGGAGGTGGAGCCGCAGGTGTACCTGCAGGGCACTCCCCGGCGGCTGGAGCTGTCGGGCCAGCCGCGCGGGCACGTGGCCGTGGAGCTCCAGCTGATGAACGGGGGGAACGTCGCCGTGGAGGTTCCGCCCGAGCACACGGTGGAGCTGTTCGACGAAAGCGCGGTGGAGGGCGCGTTCTGCAGGGCGGCGGGGGCGGAGCTGCGCCCCGGCGAGCGGCGCATCGACCGCTTCGCCGACGCGCTGGCGGAGCTGTGCGGGGGTCCGGTGCGCGTCGCCGCCGACGCGGGGAAGGGCGCCGTGCAGCCGGGGGAGACGCGCACGCTGCGGCTGTCGCTCGCCATCCCGGAGCGCCTGAAGCCGGGGCACACCTATTCCGGGAGCTGGGAGCTGCACAACCTGCACTGCCCGATCCGGATCACCGTCACCGGCGGTGCATCCGCCGGCAAGGGGGGTGCGACATGAGCGACGCGACGCGAATGGCCGGTGCGCTGGGCGAGGTGCCGCGGGCGCTGGGCGCGCTGCTGGCCGCCGAGATGCGGATGGGGCGCGAGCTGCTGGAGGCGATGGGGCTCCCCATCCCCGACCTGAAGCGCGCCGTGCGCCGCAAGGCGGGGTGCTGCGACATCCCCCCGCCGTGCTGGATGCCGCGCCCGCTGGGCGAGTGCGTGAGCGCGGCGGCCGCCTGCGAGCGCGGCTGCGTGCGCCTGCGCCTGACCAACTGTGACCGCGCTCGGCGCCAGGTGCGGGTGGGGCTGGTGCGTCCGCCGACGGGGTGGAAGGTGACGGTCACGCCCGCGGCGCCGTTGCTGGGCCCCTTCGAGCGGGTGACGGTGGAGGTGTGCGTCGAGGTGCCGCAGGGCACCGCCGTCGGCGAGACGCACGAGATGCTGGTGTGGGTGAGCGGCTGCCGCGAGCACTACCTGCGCTGGACGGTGCGCGTGGGCCCCTGCGGCTGCGCCACGAGCTGCCACGAGGTGGCGGTGGACGACTGCCCCGACTACCGGCACCACTGGTACGACCACTTCTACTGCGAACGCGGCTGCCTGCCGCAGCGGGACGGAGGGCTGGTGCCGGTGGTGACCCATGCCTGAGGGGCCCGAGCTCTCCGACGCGCTCCGCCGCATCGCCGACGCCAACCTGCGCTACTACCAGGGGCTGGGGCGGCTGACGGTGGAGTACGTGCGCGCCATGGCCGGGCTGTTCGGCGACCTGAGGTCTTCCGTCGCCCCCGCCTTCGCGCCGCCCGCGCCTCCGTTCGCCGCGCGCCCGGCCCCGGCGCCCCCGCCGGCGCCGGCCGCCGCCGCGCCGCGGCCCGCGCTGGTGCTGGAGGGCGCGGCCGGGGCCGAGGCGGGTGCGGTGTTCCGCGTGTCGAACGACCTGCGGCGCGCTGTCTCCGCCCCCGTGGTGGTCTCCCCCTTCCGCGACGACGCGGGGCGCGAGCACCCGCTGGCGCTGCGCGTGCAGCCCGCCGTGGTGGAGCTGGAGGCGGGCGGGCAAACGCTGGTGGAGGTGCACGTCTCCATCCCCGCCGAGGCGGAGGTGGGCACTACCTACCTCGCCGAGGTGACCGTCCCCGGCCTGGCGGCGAGCGGCGTTCCGGTGGTGCTGCGGCGGCTCCCCGATCCACCTTCCACCGAAGCCCGGCGGCGCCCGCGGCGGCCAGGAGTGCGAAGGGGGTGGGGAAGGCGAAGGAGACGGAGGCGTCCGACGCCCCGCCCGCTCCGCGGCGTGCCCGCGGCGGGCGCGCGCCGCGCGCCGTCTGATGTCGCACACGCACGTCGGCGGGATCCCGGAGGGGCTGCTGGCCGGGGCGATGTGGCAGTACTCCTTCTCGGTGCTCTACCCGGCCCAGGCGCTCAAGCGCTCGGGCCTCGTCCCCGCGCCCGCCGTTCTGGGCGACCCTCCCGAGCCCGTGAACCGGCGCGGCCTGGGCCCCTGGTTCTCGCGGCTGCACGACCGTCCGGTGCTGCTGGAGAAGGCGACCGAGCACGACCACCTGGTGGAGGAGTTCGACCGCATGGGCGAGGTGTACGACGCCTTCGTGCGGCCGTTCTCCACGCCCATCTTCGACGAGGCGATCCGGGAGATGCACCCCTGGCTCCCCCACGACGCGCGGGTGCTGGACGCCGGGTGCGGCGCGGGGCGCGAGCTGCAGCGGATCGCGCGGCTGGTGCCCCAGGGCGAGGTGGTGGGGATCGACCTGGCGGCGGGGATGGTGGAGGCGGCGCACCGCGACGCGCGGGCGCACGGGCTCTCCCACTGCGCCTTCTTCCAGTCCGACGTGGGCGACCTTCCCGATGCGTTCACGGGGCGGTTCGACGTGGTGTACAACTCGCTGGCCCACCACCACTACCCCGACCCGCCCGCCGCGGCGCGCGAGATCCACCGCTGCCTGCGCCCCGGCGGCGTTTACTGCGTGGTGGATCCCGGGCCGCGCTGGTTCAACCTGCTGAGCGCGCGGTTCTCGAAGTGGTCGGATCCCGGCTGGATCGGCTTTCACACCCCCGAGGAGTTCCGCGCCCTCATGGCCGGGGCCGGCTTCGCGCATACCTCGTGGCGCGAGCTGCTCCCAGGCTTCGGCCTGGCCGTCGGCCAGAAGGCCTGGGCGGCGGCTGAAGGAACCGGCTGAGGCAGACCGAATCGAATCACGCGCGGCGCCGAGGGACGTCCAGCGGCGCGTGTGAAGCTCCCGCGCTCCGGGCGGAGCGCGGGAGCTTCTTCATCCGGCTACAGGTAGCAGCTGCACCCGCCGCCGCTGTTGCAGAAGCCGCCGGCGAACCCCGCCGCGTGGCAGACCCGCGCGCAGAGCGAGTCGCTGCAGGCCCGCTCGGCATCCTGCCTGTGGTTTGGCTGCGCCAGCAGCTGCGCGCCCCCGAAGCCCAGCGCGCCGGTAACCGCCGCCGCGAACACCATCCGCCTTGCCCGTTCGAACATTCCCCACCTCCTGCCGGGTTTCGCCGCCGCCCGCGGCCGCGCGGGATTGCCGCGGCAACAGGCACCGGCGTGGTCCCCCCGCCCCGGGGCTGGCCGGCGCATCGCGATCCTGCCCGGCCACCTCCGATTGCCGTCCGCCTCGGGGAGAGGGTGGTGCCGAAGGTGGCGCATCCTGGGGCGCCCCATCGGCTTCCACCCTTTACGGGAAGTCACGTGCCACGGCGGAAAACACGTGGAGCTGGGCGCGCCTGCCAGGATGGACCGAGCACCCGTGTGGATGATGGATGGAGTACGCTCACAAGGAGCGTCCGGCACCGCGCTCCGGCCAGCGGCTGTTCCGCATCGGGATCGCGGCGGGGAAACCGAGCTGCATGGGCCCTGGAGCGGACTTGCTGGACCGGGGGTGGCGCCGGCACAATCTTTCGCGGAATGGAATTCTGCGAGAAGAAACACTCACCTTGGGAGCGTGACGGATGCGCGGGACCAATGCCGTGCTGGCCTTTTCGATCGTGACTTTCCTCGGCGCGTGCACGCCGCGCGTGGGCGCTACGGGTGATTCGGCCGCCGCTCCGGCACGGGCGCGGGGCGCCGTCCCGGCGGGCGCCGCGGAGGTGCAGGCGCGCCTGGCCGCATCGCCGCGCCACGGCGAGTGGGCGATGGTGAGCGCCGGGCCGGGCGACAGCGTTCGCGCGTGGGTCGTCTACCCCGAGCGGCGCGACCGCGCGCCGGTCGTGATCGTGGTGCACGAGATCTTCGGCCTGACCAACTGGATCCGCGGCGTGGCCGACCAGCTCGCGGCCGAGGGCTTCATCGCCGTCGCGCCCGACCTGCTGTCGGGGAAGGGCGTCCCCACGGGGCCGGACGGAGACCCGGTGCGCGACTCGGCCACCGCGGCCATCCGCACCCTCGACCCGGCGGCGGTGCAGCGCCGCATCGACGCGACGGCGCGTTACGCGATGGCGCTCCCCGCGGCACTGCCCCGCTATGGGATCGTGGGCTTCTGCTGGGGTGGCGGGGTCTCGTTCGCGCACGCCGCGCACGCGCCCAACCTGGGTGCCTCCGTGGTCTACTACGGCGTGTCACCGTCCAGGGAGGCGCTGGCGAATGTCCGTGCGCCGGTGCTGGGCCTGTACGGCGAGAACGACGCGCGGGTGAATGCCACCATCGCGCCCGCCGATTCGGCGCTGCGCGCGCTGGGGCGCACGTACCAGCACCAGGCCTTCCCCGGCGCGGGCCATGGCTTCTTGCGGCAGCAGGACGGGCAGAACGGCGCCAACCTGCAGGCCGCGCGCGCCGCCTGGCCCCGCACCGTGGAGTGGTTCCACCGCTATCTGCGCGGCTGAGCGCGATTCCGATTCCGGTACTGCCGCGGCGAGGTGGACTGCCGGCTGGCCGGTCGGCGCGGGCGGCTTCGTCTCCACGGGGAAAGGTGCGTTGATTCTGGACCCAGAGCACCAGAGGACCAGAGAACCAGAGGGCTCGCAGCGGGTCTCCCTGGTTCTCTGTTTCTTTCGATACCTGTGGTGAAGGTTGCCTGCGCTCACCCCTCCGGGACGCGGCTGAGAGGACTCGTCAAGGCGCGCGGCAGCCGTTTGATCCTTCCCAGGTGCTATTCGGCACACGGCCGTGCCAACCGTGTCACGCGGCCCGTTCCGGCGTCCCAGCGTGGTTAAATTCCCATCTAAACCGGAGCGTGCGTCCCCACGGGCACGCGACGCGCCGGCGGCCGGTCCCACTGGGCTCGCGGCCGGTGCGACGCACGTTCTCTTCTCACCTGACGGGCGGACGGTTCTGAGATGCAGTGGTTTCGGAAGGTGCTGTTCTGGATCCACCTGGTGGTGGGCGTCACGGCCGGCGCGGCGGTGCTACTCATGTCGGTGACGGGCGTTCTGCTGACGTACCAGCGGCAGATGGTGGCGTGGGCCGACATGCGCGCCCATGAGGTGTCACCGCCGGCCGGTGGCGCACGGCTCCCCGCCGGCCAGCTGATCGCGCGGGCGCGGGAGGCAGAGGGCGGCGTGCCCACGACGCTGACCGTGCGCAGGAACCCGCGCGCGCCGGCCGAGGTCGCCTACGGCCGGGAAAAGACGGTGTTCGTGAATCCGTACACCGGCCAGGTGCTGGGGCACGGCTCCGCGGGCATCCGCCGCTTTTTCGCCGTGGTGACCGATTGGCACCGGTGGCTGGGGCGCAGCGGCGAGAGCCGGGCGTGGGGGAAGGGAATCATGGACGCCGCCAACCTGGGCTTCCTGTTCCTGGTGCTGAGCGGCTTCTACCTCTGGTGGCCGCGGCGCTGGACGAAGAGGGCGTTCCGGAACGTGCTCTGGTACCGCCGCGGCCTTCGCCCCAAGGCGCGCGACTTCAACTGGCACAACGTCACCGGCATCTGGGGGGTCATCCCCCTCGTGGTGGTGGTCGCCTCCGGCGTGGTCATCTCGTATCCGTGGGCGAGCAACGCGGTCTACCGCATCTACGGAGAAAAGCCCCCGGCTCGCTCCGGCCCGCCGGGCGAGGGACCGGGCGCGCAGGGCCGCGCCGCCGGCGGCGCGGCCTCCGCGGCGGG
>DASSJS010000232.1:0-2746 GCA_035691085.1 Longimicrobium sp. | reverse complement strand
CGCCGCCGGCTCCGCGCCGAGCACGACCTGGCCGCCAGCGCCCGTCGCTACGCCCTGGCGGCGCACGGCGCCCACGACGGGCTGTGGGACTGGGACGTGGCGGCGGGCACCGTCTACTACTCGCCCCGCTGGAAGGAGATCGTGGGGTGCGCCGGCACGGACGTGGGCTCCGCCCCCGCCGAGTGGCTGGGCCGCATCCACCCCGACGACCGGGCCCGCGTGGAGGCCGAGCTCTTTCGCGCCGGCGAGCCCAGCGGCAGCCTGCTGGAGGTGGAGCACCGCGTGGCCCACCGCGGCGGCGGGTGGCGCTGGGTGGTGGCGCGCGGGGTGCGCGTGGCCGATGCCGCCGGCGCGGTGACGCGCATGGCCGGGTCGATGAGCGACGTGTCGGAGCGCAAGCGCTTCGAGGAGCAGCTGCTGCACGACGCCATGCACGACTCGCTCACCGGGCTGGCCAACCGCGGGCTCTTCATGGACCGCCTGGAGCGCGCCATCGCCCACGCGCGCCGCCGCGGTCATCCCTTCGCGGTCATCTTCCTGGACCTGGACCGCTTCAAGGTGGTGAACGACCGGGTGGGGCACCTGGCCGCCGACGGGGTGCTGGTGGCGCTGGCGCGGCGGCTGGAGGGGTGCGTGCGCGCCGGCGACAGCGTGGCGCGCCTGGGCGGCGACGAATTCGCGCTCCTGGTGCACGACGTGGAGGACCCCGCCGTGGTGGCGCGGCGCATCCTGCACGAGCTGCGCGCGCCCTTCGAGGCCGCCGGCCAACAGGTGGTGGTCTCGGCCAGCATGGGGATCGCCGTCAGCTCCACCGGCTTCACCCGCCCCGAAGACGCGCTGCGCGACGCCGACGCGGCCATGTACCGCGCCAAGGGCCGCGGCCGCGCGCGCTTCGAGATCGCCGACGCCGAGCTGCACGAGCGCTCGCTGCGGCAGCTGGCCCTGGAGAGCCAGCTCCGCGAGGCGGTGGAGGGCGGCGAGCTGCGGCTGCACTTCCAGCCGGTGGTGGTGATGGAGACGCGCGAGCTGGTGGGCTTCGAGGCGCTGGTGCGCTGGCAGCACCCCGTGGACGGCCTCCGCCCGCCCGACGACTTCATCCCGCTGGCCGAGCAGACGGGGCTGATCATGTCCGTGGGGCGGTGGGCGCTGCGCGAGGGGTGCCGGCAGATGCAGGAATGGCGGGTCGCCTACCCCTCCGCCGCCGGGGTGTGGCTGAGCGTGAACCTGTCCAGCCGGCAGTTCCTGCACCCGCAGCTGGTGCACGAGATCATGGCCGCACTGGCCGACACCGGCTTCCCGCCCGGCCGGCTGCGGCTGGAGATCACCGAGAGCGTGATCATGGACGACGCGGCGGCCGTGGGCTTGGTGCTGCAGCGCCTGCGCGACGAGGGGATCGGCGTGGCGATCGACGATTTCGGCACCGGCTACTCGTCGCTCTCGTACCTGCACCGCCTGCCGCTCGACACGCTCAAGATCGACCGCTCGTTCGTGCGCGAGATGCACACCGACCCCACGCTCGAGGCGGTGATCCAGACGGTGATCTCGCTCTCGGGGAACCTGCGGCTCGACACCGTGGCCGAGGGGGTGGAGACCCACGAGGAGGCGGCCGCGCTCCAGCGGATGGGGTGCCGCATCGGCCAGGGCTTCCTCTTCTCCGAGCCGCTGGAGCCCGCCGCCGCCGCGCGGCTGCTGGCCGGGCGCGAGCAGCGCACGGGGGCGTGATACGCGGCCAGCCCGGCTGGCGGCGGACGCGCGGAGGGCACGGAGGGCGCCATCGCCTCCGTGCCCTCCGTCTCGCTCAATCCAGCATTCCGCACCGGCCGGCCGCCGGGCCGGGCCGGGCCGGGCCGTCAATCCTTGCCCGCCAGCCCGTCGCGCGCCAGCTCGCCGCGCAGGTGGTTCAGGTGCGTGGTGAAGACGGCGTCCTCCTCGAGCTCGGCCTTGCCGTCGGCGGCGAGCATGGCCAGGGCCAGGCCGCTGAGCGCGGTCACCACCTGCTCGGCGTTGCGGGTGCCGCGCGCGCGGTCCATCTCGATCACGGCGCGGAGGAAGGGCGGGGTGGTGAGCAGGAAGTCTTCCACCGCGTCGGGGTCGTCGGCGATGGCGACGGCGTCGGTCACCGACTGGGCCAGCTCGTCGTCACCGAGCGAGCGGCCGGTGGCGGCGTCGCACACCTCGCGGAAGATGCGCATCTCGTGCGGGCTCACGTCGTTGTCGCCGCCCAGCAGCAGCCCCAGGTAGCGCGTCAGGTGGCGCGCGGCGTCTTCGGCGGCGCCGCCGCTGCCGGTCCAGAAGCCCTCGTTCTGCGCGTTGGTGGCAGCCTGCACCACCAGGCGCGAAAGCTCGTCGGGCTGCAGATGTATGCTGTGGCTCATCGGGAAAGATCGTCAGGTAGAGGGGTCGCGCCGTATCCGTGGCGCCGCAGCAACGTGCCACGCCTCTCCACCCGCCGCAACCCTCCCGCTTCCGGCGCGGGGGCTGGCGGCGCCGCCAGCCCCGGGCGTGACGGCCGGGAGATGTCAATATTGTGTAAGGCTTTGCATCAACCGGCTTTCGACGGGCGCCGCCTCCTCGGCGAATCGCTAGCTTGCTGCCACGCCGAAACTCCGTCGTCATCCCGCCTGCCCGATCGGATCCATGAAACGCATCCTGTTCATCGCCGCCGCGCTGGCCTGGAGCGCCACCGACTGCACGCACGCGCAGCAGGCGGCGCCCGCGCCCATCGCCATCACCCACGCGTCGGTGA
>DASSJS010000231.1:0-4591 GCA_035691085.1 Longimicrobium sp. | reverse complement strand
CCCGACAGGTCCTCCACCGGCAGGGCGAACCCGTTGAAGGGCGTCACCACCTGAACCGCCGAGCCATCCACCTCGCGGAAGACGGTCCGCAGCGCCTCGTGGCGCCGGACGATCTCGCCCAGGGCGCGCTCCAGCGCGCGCACCTGCAGCCCGCCGCGGACCCGGAGCGGGTACGGCAGGTTGTAGGCGGAGCTGCCCGGCTCCAGGCGGTCCAGGAACCAGAGCCGCTCCTGCGCGAAGGAGAGCGGCAGCGCCCCCGTGCGCGCGGTCGGCACCACCGGCGGCAGCACCGGCAACCCCGCGCGGCGCATCTCCTCCACGCGCCCGGCCAGCTCCGCCACCGTGGGCTCCTCGAACAGCGCCCGCAGCGGCAGTTCCACGCCGAGCAGCTCGCGGATCCGGGAGACCACGCGCGTGGCCAGGAGCGAGTGCCCGCCCAGCTCGAAGAAGCTTTCCTCCACCCCCACGCGCTCCAGCCGCAGCACCTCGGCCCAGATCCCCGCCAGCACCTCCTCCACGGGGGTGCGCGGCGCGGAGCCCCGGGCAGCCTCCGCCCGCTGCGGAGCCGGCAGCGCGAGCCGGTCCACCTTGCCGCCGGGGGTCAGCGGCAGCGCTTCCACCCTCACGAACGCCGCCGGGATCATCGGTTCCGGGAGCCGCTCCCGCAGCCACGCCCGCATCTCCCCCGGCGCGGGGACCTCCGCGCCCTCGGCCGCCACCACGTATCCGGCCAGCCAGCGCCCGCCGGCGCCGCCCTCCTCACGCGCCGCCACCACCGCTTCGCGCACCGCCGGGTGCGCCCGCATCGCGGCCTCGACCTCCCCCAGCTCGACGCGGACCCCGCGGATCTTGACCTGGAAGTCGGCGCGCCCCATGAACTCCAGGCTCCCGTCCGGGAGGCGCCGCCCCAGGTCACCGGTCCGGTAGCTGCGCGCTCCCGCCCCGGTTGCCTCGCCGAACGCGGCAGCCGTCTGCTCCGGCCTGCGCCAGTAGCCCAGCGCGACGTGCGCGCTGTGGATCTCGATCTCGCCCACGCCGTAGACCGCGACCTGCTCGCCCAGGCCGTTTCGCAGCACCACCCCGGTGTCCTCCACCGGGTGCCCCACCGGCACGGTGTTGCGCTGGACCACGGTCTCGTGGCCGATGAAGTTCTGCAGCGTCACCGTCGATTCGGTGGGCCCCAGCCCGTTGACCAGGATCGCCCCCGGCGCGAAGTGCGCCCGGAACGCATCCATGTCACGCCGTTGCGTCTCCTCGCCGCCCAGGACCACCAGGCGCACCTCCGGGAACCGTTCCTCCCCGCCCAGCCCCTCCACCAGGTGCCGGAACACCGTGGGCGTGGAGTGATAGAGGGTGATCCCCTCCCGCCGCATCCACTCCGCCACCCCGGAGGCGGACTCCTCCCGCCAGCCGAGCGGGAAGATCGCGGCCCCGTTGAGCAGCGCGCCGTAGATGGCCATGACCGACGCGTCGAAGGTATACGACGAGAACAGCGTCAGCCGGTCCCCGGGCCCGATGCGCAGGTTGTTGGTGTAGACCCGGATGAAGTGCAGCACGTTGCGGTGGCTCTGCACCACCCCCTTGGGCCGCCCGGTCGAGCCGGAGGTGTAGAGGATGTACGCCGCCTCGTCGGGCCGGACTTCGGGGAAGGCCACCGCAGCGTCGTCCGCCGTGTCCACCGCGTCGAGGTCGACGACGGGGACGCGCCCCCGGGCCAGCTCCCGCGCCAGCGCCAGGTTGGCGCGGTTGGTCAGCAGCGCGTCGGCCCCGGAGTCCTCCAGTACGTAGGCGTTGCGCTCGCGCGGGTAGAGCGGATCGATGGGGACGTACGTCTTCCCGGCCCTGAGCACGCCCAGGATGCCGACGATCATCGCCGCGTCGTGCTCGAAGAGCAGCGCGACCCGCTCCGCCGCGGCCGGCCGGGTGCGCAGGATCGCCCGCGCCACGGCCTCGGCCGCGCGGCTCAGCTCCGCGTAGGTCAGGCGGGTGGTGCGGGTCCGCACCGCCAGCCGGTCCGGGTGAAGCCGGGCCTGCGCCGCGAAACGGGCGGAAATCGTCTGCTCGATCTCTCCGCGCGCGAACTCCTCGAACGGCCGGTCCGTCCCGATCCCCCGCGCGCGGACCAGGCGCGCCCGCCTCTCCCCGGCGCTCAGGAGCGGGATGCGGGAGACGCGCAGCTCCGGGTCCGCCGCGACCGCCGCGAACAGTGTTCGCAGGTGGCCCAGAGCGTCCTCCATCCTTGCGTCCTCGAACAGGTCCGCGTTGTAGGCGAGGCCCAGCTGGATCTCCCCGTCGCGCTCGCCCGCGTGGAGCGTCAGGTCGTACTTGACCACCGGCACGCCCCCGCCGAAGCGCTCCGCCCGCGTTCCGGCGAGATCCAGCGGCGCGCCGCCGCCCAGGTTCTGCAGGTTGAGCATCACCTGGAACACCGGCGAGTGGCTCAGGGTGCGTACGGGCTGGAGCTCCTCCAGGATCCGCTCGAAGGGGAGGTCCTGGTGGACGTACGCGCCCAGGGTCGTCTCGCGCACCCGCCCCAGCAGCTCCCGGAAGGAGGGGTCGCCCGAGAGGTCGGTGCGCAGCGCCAGGGTGTTCAGGAAGCACCCGATCAGCCCTTCGGTCTCACGCTGGCCCCGGGTGGCGACGGGCGCCCCCACCACGACGTCCGCCTGCCCCGAATAGCGGCCGAGGAGGACGGCGAAGCCGGCCAGGAGGGTCATGAAGATCGTCACACCCTCGTGCCGGCACAGGGCGCGGAGCTCGTCCGCGGTGGCGGCATCGATCCGGAGCGAGCGCACGGCCCCCCGGTGGCCCTGCACCGCGGGACGCGGACGCTCGGTGGGGAGCTCCAGGAGCGCGGGGGCACCGGCCAGCCGCTCGCGCCACCAGGCGAGCTGACGGTCCAGCTCCTCGCCGCGCAGCCGCGCGCGCTGCCACACCGCGAAGTCCGCGTACTGCACCGGCAGTTCCGGCAGCGGCGACGGCTCCCCGGCCGCGAGCGCCTCGTACAGCGCCGAGAGCTCGCGGAAGAGGATCTCCATGCTCCACCCGTCGCTGACGATGTGGTGCAGGGTGAGGAGGAGCACGTGGTCCTTCGCGTCCAGCCGCAGGAGCGTGCCACGCATCAGGGGTCCGCGCGACAGGTCGAACGGCCGCACCGCTTCTTCCCCGGCGAGGCGGAGCGCCTCCGGCTCCCGCGCCGCGGCGGGGAGGCCACCCAGGTCCACCACCGGCAGCTCCACCGGGGCGGGCGGGTGGATGACCTGCACGGGCACGCCGTCCCGCTCCGCGAACGTGGTGCGCAGCGCCTCGTGCCGGCGCGCCAGCCCGTCCACGCTCGCCCGCAGGGCGCCCACGTCGAGAGCACCGCGCAAGCGCAGCGCGTAGGGCATGTTGTAGGCGGCGCTCCCCGGCTCCAGCCGGTCCACCAGCCACAGCCGCTGCTGCGCGAAGGACAGCGGCAGCGGCCCCGTACGCCCGGTTGGCACCACGGGCGGCAGCACCGGCAGCCCCGCGCCGCGCATCTCCTCCACGCGCCCGGCCAGCTCCGCCACCGTGGGGCCCTCGAACAGCGCCCGCAGCGGCAGCTCGATGGCGAATGCGTCACGGACGCGCGAGACGACCCGGGTAGCGAGCAGCGAGTGCCCGCCCAGGTCGAAGAAGCCGTCCTCCACCCCCACCCGCTCCAGCCGCAGCACCTCGGCCCAGATCCCCGCCAGCACCTCCTCGGCCGGCGTCCGCGGCGCCACGTACCGCTCCTCCGCCGACGCGAGCTCCGGCGCCGGCAGCGCCTTGCGGTCCAGCTTCCCGTTCGGAGTCAGCGGCAGCGCGTCCAGGAAGACGAACGCGGACGGCACCATGTACTCCGGCAGGCTCCGCCGCAGGTGCGCGCGCAGCGCCTCCGCCTCCACTTCACCCACGATGTACGCCACCAGCCTCCTGTCACCCGGCGCGTCCTCGCGCACCACCACCACGCACTCGCGCACCCGGTCGTGCCGCCGCACCGCCGCCTCGACCTCGCCCAGCTCGATGCGGAAGCCGCGCACCTTCACCTGCGCGTCCACCCGCCCCAGGTACTCCAGCGTCCCGTCGGCACGCCACCGCGCCCGGTCTCCCGTCCGGTACAGCCGCGCGCCGCGCTCGCCCGAGAACGGATCCGGGACGAAGCGCTCCGCCGTCAGCCCAGGGCGGCCGAGATAGCCGCGCGCCAGCCCGCGGCCGCCGAGGTACAGCTCGCCCGGCACCCCCGCCGGAAGCGGGAGCAGGGCGGCACCGAGCACGTAGGCGCGCGTGTTGGCGATCGGCCGCCCGATCGTCGTCGGCCCGCCCGCGCGGCGCAGCGTCCAGGTGCTGTACGTGGTGTCTTCGGAGGGGCCGTAGAGGTCGTACACGCGGTCGATCCCGCGGGCGTAGAGCGCGTCCACCAGCTCGGCCCGCAGCGGCTCGCCGGCCAGGTTCACCGTCCGCACCCCGGCCGGGATCCCGCCGCTCTTCAGCAGCGCCGCGATCGCCGACGGCACCGTGTTGACCAGCCGCACCTGGTCCGCCGCGGCCGACCGCGGCAGCGCCAGCGCGTTCTCCACCACGATCACGC
>DASSJS010000230.1:0-3484 GCA_035691085.1 Longimicrobium sp. | reverse complement strand
GACCCGCCCCACGAACTCCAGCTCGCCCTCCGCACGCCACCGCGCCCGGTCGCCCGAGCGGTACAGCCGCGCGCCCGGCTCGCCGAACGGGTCGGGGATGAACTTCTCCGCCGTCAGCCCCGGCCGCCCCAGGTAGCCCCGCGCGACCGCCGGCCCGCCGATGCACACCTCGCCCGCGGCCCCGAGCGGCACCACGCCGAAGTGCCTGTCCAGCAGGTAGACGCGCCGGTCGCCCACCGGCCCGCCGACCGGGATGGAGGCCGCATCGAAGCCCGCGGGGACGGGGTGGCAGGTGGCGAAGACGGTGGTCTCGCTCGGCCCGTAACCGTTGACCAGCCGCAGCCGCGGGTACAGCTCCAGCGCGCGGCGCACGTGCGGGGCGCTCACAGCCTCGCCGCCGGTCATCACCTGCGCCACCCCTTCCAGGATCTCCGGCGCGGTGTCGACGATCAGGTTGAAGTACGCCGCCGTCAGCCACAGCGTGTTCACGCCGTGCCTGCGCACCTGCTCGCCCAGCAGCCCCGGCTCCGACGTCTGCCCCGGGTACAGCACGCACGTCCCGCCGGAGAGGAGCGCCGGCCACAGCTCCAGCGTCAGCGCGTCCCACGAGACCGACGAGTGCTGCAGGACCACGGCGCCCTCGCCGAAGCGCGCGTAGCCCGCGCCGCGGAAGAAGCCGGGGATGGCGCGGTGCGGCACCTCGGTCCCCTTGGGCAGCCCCGTGGAGCCCGAGGTGTAGATCACGTAGGCGAGGTTTTCGGGGGAAGCGGCGCGAGGTTCCGCGCTCCGCGCGTCGCTTCCCGTGCCGCCGTCGCCGTCGAGGAGCACGACCTCCCCCCCGAACGCGGGGAGGCGGTCCCGCAGCCGCTCCTGCGCCAGCAGCAGCGTTACGCCGGCATCGGAGAGCATGTACGCCAGCCGCTCGGCGGGGTACTGCGGGTCCAGCGGGACGTAGGCGCCGCCCGCCTTGAGGATGCCCAGCATCCCGACGACCATCTCCACCCCGCGCTCCACGCAGATCCCCACCCGCACCTCCGGCCCCACGCCGGCCGCGGCCAGGCGGCGGGCGAGCGCGTCGGAGCGGCGATCGAGCTCGGCGTAGGTGACGGACTGGTCCTGGAAGGCCACGGCGACGGCCTCGGGCGTGCGCGCGGCCTGCTCCGCGAACAGCGCGTGCACGCAGCGCGGGGCGGGGTCCGGCGCCTCGCCCGACCGGCTCCACGCGTCCAGCAGCAGACGGCGCTCTTCCCCGGCCGGAAGCTCCAGCGAGGAGAGGTGACGGTCCGGGTCCGCCGCCACCTGCTCCAGCACCCGCGCCAGGTGGCCGAGCATCCGCTCGACCGTGCCACGCTCGAAGAGGTCGGTGCTGTAGGTCATCCCTCCCCGCAATCCGCGCGGGGTCGGGGTGAGCATCAGGGAGAGGTCGAACTTGGCGCTCGCGCGCTCCGATCCGACTCCGCTCACGCTCAGCCCCGGAAGCGCACCGCCCCCTCCCCCTCCCCCTCCTCCGCCTCCGCCCCCGCCCCGGCGTCCGCCTCCGCCCGCGTCCCCGCCCCCGGCGTTCTGCACCGAGAACATCACCTGGAACAGGGGCGAGTGGCTCAAGCTGCGCTCCGGCTGCAGCTCGGCCACCAGCTTCTCGAAGGGCACCTCCTGGTGCGCGTACGCGCCCAGCGTGGCCTCACGCACCCGCCGCAGGGCCTCGCGGAAGCTCGGGTCGCCACTCAGGTCGGTGCGCAACACCAGCGTGTTGACGAAGAAGCCGATCAGCTCCTCCACCTCCCCGCTCGTGCGCCCGGCGATCGGGCTGCCCACAACGATGTCCTCGCTCCCGCTGTACTTGGAGAGGAGCACCTGGAAGGCGGAGAGCAGCACCATGTACAGCGTTGCCCCCTCGCTACGCCCCAGCGCCTGCAGCCGCTCCAGCAGCTCCGGGGAGAGCTCCACCGGGACCTTCGCCCCCGAGAACGTCTGCACGGCCGGGCGCGGATGGTCCGTCGGCAGCTCCAGCAGCTCCGGCGCGCCCGCCAAGCGCTCCCGCCAGTAGGAGAGCTGCCGGTCCAGGGCCTCGCCCGCCAGCTGCCTGCGCTGCCACGCCGCGTAGTCGGCGTACTGCACCGGCAGCTCGGGGAGGGGCGATTCCCGCCCCTGGCGATACGCCGCGTACAGCGCCCACAGCTCCCGGATGAGCACCCCCATGCTCCACTCGTCGCTGACGATGTGGTGCATCGAGAGCAGCAGCACGCGGTCCTCGGCGCCCAGCCGCAGCAGCACCGCCCGGAAGAGCGGCCCCGCGGCGAGGTCGAACGGCCGCACCGCCTCCTCGCTGGCCCGGCGGCTGACCGCCGCCTCGCGGTCCGCCTCGCCCAGCTCCGACAGGTCCTCCACCGGCAGGGTGAACCCTCCGAAGGGCGCGATCACCTGCACCGGCGCGCCGTCCGCCTCGGCGAAGACCGTCCGCAGCGCCTCGTGACGGCGGACGATCTCGCCCAGGCTCCGCTCCAGCGCCGCCTCGTTCAGCGCACCCCCCAGGCGCCAGGCCATGGGCATGTTGTAGACGGCGCTGCCCGGCTCCAGCCGGTCGATGAACCAGAGCCGCTCCTGCGCGAACGACAGCGGCAGCGCCCCCGTGCGCTCCACCGGCACGATGGGCGCCCTCTTCGGCGCGCTGCGCTCCAGGCTGGCGGCGCGCGCCAGCTCCAGGATCCGTTCACGTTCGGCGATCGACAGCGTGGTGCTCATCGGCTCTGGGGGCAGTTCATGGTTGCGATGGAAGGCGGCTGACCGGTCATTCCGCGTCGGCCGCGCGGACCAGCGCAAGCAGCTCCGCGATCTGGTTGGGGTCGAACTGGGCCAGCTGTGCGTCGAGGATGTGCTGGGCCAGCAGGGAAAGCTCGGGCTTTTCGAAGACGTCGCGCACCGAGAGCTCCACGTCCATCTCCCGGCGGATCCGGAACACGAGCCGGGTGGCCAGCAGGGAGTTCCCGCCCAGGTGGAAGAAGTCGTCGTGGCGGCCCACCCGCTCCGCGCCCAGCAGCTCCGCCCAGATCGCCGCGACCGCCTCTTCCGCCTTCCCCGACGGCGCCTCGTACCCGCGCGCGGAGAACGCATCGCCCTCGGGCGCGGGAAGCGCCCTGCGGTCGACCTTGCCGTTCGGGTTGAGCGGCAGCGCCTCCAGGCGCACGTACGCCGCCGGGACCATGTATTCGGGGAGGCGTTCCGAGAGATGCGCCCGCAGCACCTCCGCCGCGGCCGTCTCGTCGCCCGCCACGTAGGCCACCAGCCGCTTCTCGCCCGGCGTGTCTTCGCGGACGAGCACCACCGCCTCGCGCACGCCCGGGTGCTCCGCGAGCCGCGCCTCGATCTCGCCCAGCTCGATGCGGAAGCCGCGCACCTTCACCTGGTGGTCGGTCCGCCCCAGGAACTCCAGCGATCCGTCCGCCAGCCACCGCACCCGGTCGCCGGTGCGGTAGAGCCGCGCCCC
>DASSJS010000229.1:0-8305 GCA_035691085.1 Longimicrobium sp. | reverse complement strand
CGCCTCGCGCAGCAGCGCCAGCGCCGCGGCCGAGGCGGCGGCGATGGCGGGCTGCGCCACCGCGGTGTCCACCCCGTCGCCGTCCGCGGGGAGTGCCACGCGCGCGTACACCGCGTCGAACGCGGCGAAGCGGCGGCAGAGCGCGCCGCCGCCGGGGTGCGCGGGCGAGCCCTGGCCGGGGAAGAGGAGGCCGATCCGCGGGGACGCGCCGCCGGTGCCCAGGAACACCCCCTCGGCCACGTCCACGCCGCACCCGGCCCCCGCGCGCAGCCACCCCAGGAGCCGCTCCAGCCGCCGCGCCAGCTCGGCCGCGGTGCGCGCCACCACGGCCGCGCGCACGGGTCCGCCGCCCAGCCGCCGCTGCAGCGCCTGGGCGGCATCGCCCAGCTCGGCGGCCGAGAAGAGGGCGCCGCGCGCGCCCAGCGTCTCCACCTTGACGCGCATCTCCTCCACGTCGGCCGCGTCCAGCAGGAGCAGCTCGGCATCCTGCGCGGAGCGCAGGAGCGCGCGCACGGCGGGTGTGATCCCCCACGCGCCGGAGCTTGCGTGCGATGCGGCCCGGGGTGCCGGCGGTCCGCCACCCTCCGTCCGCTCGCCCTCCGCCCGGTCGGCCTCAGTCCGCTCATCCTCCGCGGTGACGGGGACGCCCTCCAGCACCACGTGCGTGTTGATCCCCCCGAACCCCATCGCGCTGACGCCGGCGCGCGGCGCGGCGCCGGCGGGGAAGGGCTCCCCGTCGTCGGCCACGCGGAGCGCCGGGCCGGGGCCACGGAGCGCGGGGTGCGGGTCGGCGCAGCCGGCGGTGGGGGGGATCACGCCCGCGCGCAGCGCCATCACCGCCTTGATCAGCCCCGCCACCCCCGCCGCGGCCTTGGTGTGGCCGATCAGCGCCTTCACCGACCCTACCACCGCCGGGGGGCCGGGGGCGCCGCCGCGGGCCAGCGAGAGCGCGCGCAGCTCGGCCGCGTCGCCCACCTCGGTGCCGGTGCCGTGCGCCTCGAAGAACGCCACCGACTCCGGGCCGAAGCCGGCGCGCGCGTAGGCGCGGCGCAGCGCCAGCCGCTGTCCCCCGGCCTCGGGGCGGGTCAGCCCGCCGCGTCCGTCGGACGAAACGCCCCAGCCGCGGACCAGCGCGAGCGGCGTGCACCCGAGCGCGGCCGCGTCGGCCTCGCGCACCAGCACCACCATCCCGCACCCCTCGCCGGGAAGGAAGCCGGTGCCGCGGCGGTCGAACACGCGCATCTCGCCGTGGGCCAGCGCCCCGGCGCGCGCGAACCCCACCAGCTCGAACGGGTCCAGGCTCAGGTCCACCCCGCCGGCCAGCGCCAGGTCCACCTCGCCCGCCGCCAGCGCCGAGCAGGCGTTGGCCACCGCCAGCAGCGACGAGGCGCAGGCGCCGTCGACCGTCCATCCCCCGCCGTGCAGGTCGAAGTGGTTGCAGATGCGCCCGGCGATGGTGTTGGAGAGGCCGCCGGCCAGCGTCTCGTCGCCCGGCTCGGGGAACGGGGCCTTGTACGCGGCCTCCAGCGCCGCCAGCAGGTCGCTGCGCTCGCCCCGGCCCATCCCCCGGCCGGCCAGCGCCCGCTCCACCACCCGCCGCACGTATGGCCACCGCAGCCGCATCAGCCCCGCGCGCGAGAACTCGCCGGTGAGCGAGTTCCCCACCAGCACGGCGGCGCCCTCGCGCGGAAGCCCCTCGCCACCGGGAAAGCCCGCGTCGGCCAGCGCGCCCCCGGCCACCTCCAGCGCCAGCCAGTGCGCGGGGTCGGCCGCGCGGTACGAGGCGCCCGACACCCGGAAGCGCACGCGGTCGAACTCCCACCCCTCCAGCACCGCCGCCTGTGCCACGTAGGTCCCGTCGGGCCCGTTCCCGCCGGGGTAGTCGGCCAGCCGCAGCCGTTCCGGGGGGATGGGGCGGAAGGCGCGGCGCCGGGCCAGCACGTTCTCCCACAGCTCCGCCGGCGAGCGCGCGCCGGGGTACCGGCACGCCATCCCCACCACCGCGATCGAGGTCATGGCTCGCGCTCCGCGGCCATCGCGGGCCCCGCGTCGCCCCGCACCGCCACGGGCGCGGGGATGCGGATCTGCCGGGCGGGCGAGGGCCGGGCCGAGATCCGCGCGGACGCCGCCAGCAGCGCCCACCGCGCCGTGCAGACGAGGACGAGCGCGAAGAAGAGCCCGAACACCACGTGCAGCGACATCAGGACGCCGTAGGCCGTGGCGACCGCCGCGCCGAAGACGACCTGCGCGCGCGGCGCCTGCGGCGTGGTGGCCGGGTCGGTCACCATGTAGAAGCTGAAGAGGAGGAAGGCCACGCCCGTCATGGGGAGCAGCCCGGCCGCCAGCGGGGTGCCGTGCACCGCGGCGCGCACCGCCGCCTGCGTGGCGAAGCCGAGGGCCCAGGCGGCCACCAGCGGCAGCCGCCCGGTGAAGCGCGCGTTCAGCAGCGTGCCCGTGCACACGATCACCGCGGGGAGGGCCCACGCCCACCCGCCGGGGAGGTTCTCGGTGAACTGGTACGGCGGCGCGATCCCCACCCAGGGGAAGAGGAGGAGCGTGGCGGCGATCCCCAGGTTCGAGGGGTTGAAGACGTGCCGCGCCCCCGACCCGCGCCCCACGCGAAGGAGCGTCTTGGAGGCGATCGCCGTGACCGCCGCGAACACCACCGGCGCCACCCGTGAGTTGGCGTACAGCAGCATCGCCACCGCCAGCCCGCTGATGTGCGCCGACAGGAGAAAGTCCACCCGCTGCCGCCACCCGCCGGCGAAGCGGGGGGGCCGCCGCCGCGCGCGGGCCTCCACCCGGTCCAGCCCGATCTCGGTGGCGTACGCGGCGAGCACCGCGGCCACAGGCTGCAGCAGCGACTGCTCGAAGCCCAGCAGCGTGTGCCCCAGCACGTTCAGCACGGTGATCGCCACGGCAAAGCGGCGCAGGCCACCCAGCCGGTCGGGCGAGCGACCCTCGGGCGCCCCGGAGGCGGCGAGGGGGGCGGCGGACGGCGCCGCCGCGGGGGCCGCCTGCGGCGGCCGCTGAAGCGTGGTGCTCATCGCGATCCTCCCGTGGCCAGCAGCACGGTGTGCCATCCCGGCGCCAGGCTCAGCGTTTCGGCGCGCGGCCGCCCGCCGGCGTCGCGCCAGCGCAGCTCCACCCGCAGCGGCGCGCCGTGCGGGTGCCGCCCCAGCCCCCAGTGCAGGTCGGGGCTGCGTTTCCCCGCGTGGCCGTTGCCGCCGTCCACCTGGGCCGGGCGTGCCGCCCCGTCCACCCCGCGCAGCACCGCCTCGGCCCCGATCGCGGGGCGCCCCCGCACCCCCGGCGGGAGGCCGGGAACCACGCGCGTGGCCGCGGCGCGGCCGTCCACCGGAAGGAGAAGGCGCAGCCCCAGGAAGGCGCCCGCCGCGGGAGAGCGGTTGCGGTACAGCGCCGAGGGTTCCCACTGGCCGGCCACCGCGAAGTCGAGCCGCCCGTCGCCGTCCACGTCGGCCACGGCGATCCCGCGCGTCACCTGCTCCTGCGCCACCCCCGCCTCGCGCGCCAGGTCGTGGTAGCGCCCGTCGGGGGCGCGGACGAAGAAGGCCAGGTGCGTGTGCCCGCTCAGGTCGTCGCCCGGGCCGAAGCGCGGCCAGCTGCCGGGGTGGCGCAGGAGGAAGTCGTTCCCCATCGCCAGCTCCTGCAGCTCGGGCCAGCGGTCCACCCGGCCGCGCAGGAAGCCGGTGGCCTGCAGCAGCTCGGGCGCGCCGGCGTTGTCCAGGTCGGCGGCCTTGGCGTCCCACCCCCAGTCGCTGCGCGAAAGCCCCAGCGCCTCGCTGCGGTCCTGGAACGGGGCCACCCCGTCGCGCATCCGCCCCGGGTCGCCCGCGCCCGCGAAGGCCAGGTGGCTCTCCTCCAGCGCGAAGGGGCGGGCGATGTTGCTCACGAACAGGTCGAGCCGCCCGTCGCCGTCCAGGTCGGCGAACTCGGCGCCCATCCCCTTGAAGCTGTCGCGGCCCAGCACCTTGGAGCGGGGCGTGAACGGGGTGCGCACCCCCTCCACCGGCGCGAGGTCCACGTGTCCGGGGCGCGAGCGGTTGTGGAACAGCCGGTCGGGGCCGAAGTCGTTGGCGAAGTAGAGTTCGGGACGGAGGTCGCCGTCCAGGTCGGCCGCGGCGATGGCCAGCGTCCACCCGTGCGCCGCGCGCGCGGCGAAGATCCCCGGCGCCTCGCGGAAGCGCACCGTGGGCGCTGCACCGGGGCGCGCTCCCGCCCACAGCAGGAGGTGGTTGGTGCCGCCGTTGAAGGCGCGCGACATCGACGCCTGCATGGTCTCGCCGTCGGGTCGATGCGTGTCCAGCACCCGGGCGCCGTCGGGGAAGTAGTTGCCGATCACCAGGTCGGGGTGGCCGTCGCCGTCCACGTCGGCCAGCGTGGCCGCGTTGGTGAACCAGCGGAGGCTCCCCGCCACCACCTCGCGCGCCGTGAAGGCGCCGGGCCGTGGCGGCCCGCCGGCCGAGCGGAGGAAGGCCACCGGCGTGCGCCCCCAGTAGTAGACCAGCAGGTCGGCGCGGCCGTCCTCGTCCAGGTCGCCCGGGAGGCACCCCATGGGCGCCGTCGTCCCCGGCGCGTACGCCCCGCTCGCGGGGACCAGGGCGAAGGGCGCGTAGCGATCGCCGGTCCCGGGGGCGGGGGTGACCACCACCCGGTCGTCGCGCGGGTCGACCCAGCAGGCGTCGTCGGCCAGCCCGTTGCCGTCCACGTCGTACAGCGCCACCGCCGCCCCCACCGACGAGATCCACCCGCGGATCCGCTCGAACTCGGGGTTCACCGCCCGCATCCGGCGGGTGGGCACCGGCCCGGCGGAGGGGAGCTCCAGGCGGATGAACGAGAAGCGCCCGCCCAGCGCGTGCCGCTCGCGCGCCGACAGGGTGGGGAGGCGGGCCGCGGCGAACGCCGCCAGCACCGCCGCCAGCGCGGCCAAGCGCCGCGCGTTGCGGCGCGGGAAGCCGGCGATCCAGGGAGGGGTCATGCGTCTGTGCGGGAGAAGTGTTCGCGAATGCCGCGGCGCCAGGCCTCGTAGGCGGGCACGCCGGGCGCGGCGCGCGCCGACGCCAGCACGCGCAGGGTGACGCGCGCGGCCTGGGCCGCGCCGGTGCCGCAGAAGGCGAGGCAGGCCGCCTCGGTATGGGGCGCGGGGTTCCCGGCCCGCTCGCGCGCCTGCGCCCCGAAGGCCGCGCCCTGCGCCAGCCAGGCGCGGTCGGCGCCCGCGGCGCGCAGCAGCGCGGCGCGCCCGGCGTCGTCGGTGGCGCCGGCGTAGGCGCACGCCAGCCCCACCCCGCTCCACACGTCGCCCGCCCGTTCGGGGCCGAAGGCGAGCGCGCACGCGGCCACCCGCGCGGGGTCGGCCCCGCAGGCGAACCACAGGCTACGCCCCACCCCCTGGTCGAACGCGCGGCGCGCGTACCCCGACAGCCGCCGCGGCACCCGGTGGAGGCGCAGCGTGGCCTCGGGGTGGAAGTAGCCCTCGTGGAAGCCGTAGCCGTCCAGCGCCAGCCACCCCAGCAGCGGGTCCAGCCCGGGCGGGGGACGGTCGAGGCGCGCCCGCAGCCGGGCCAGCGCCCACCCCGCCCCCACGTGCACCATGTAGGCGTGCGCGTCGCCCGCCCCGCCCAGCAGCCGCCGCAGCCGCCCGCGCCCCCAGGGCGCCAGCCGGTCCAGCAGCGCCAGGGCCATCGCCGCGCCCTCGTACGCGAACCCGCGCCACTCCGCCGTCTCGCCGTCCAGCGCGGCGGCCAGCGCGGGTGTTTCGGCCTGGGCCAGCGCGGCGTGGTAGCCGCGCAGGAAGGCATGGCCCACGCCCTCCAGCCGCTCGCGCGCGGCGGGGTCGCCGGCATGGAAGCCGCGCCGCGCGAAGGTGGCCTCGCGCGGGTCGATCCCCAGCAGCCGCAGCCGGAGCCCGCGCGTGGCGCGGGTGGCGATCGGGGAAGAGGCCGCCAGCATCGGGCGACTCCGCGGGAAAGGGGAGAGGCCGGGGCGCCGCGCCACCGGTCCGCGTGTGAAGGATTGTGGGGAGGGACGCAAGGGAAACTTCGGTGCCGCCGGGGCGAGCGGCCGAACGGGATGGCGCAACCGGATGCGGTGGAGAAGGTTGCGGCCACGGGCCGCGCCAACGGCGTGGCGGGGGGTGTGTACCGTGCTTCACACTTCGGGGTGCGGGTGGGGCACCGCCAGGTGGGCGGGGAGTGGGGAGGGGGGCGGGGCCGAGGTCTCGCGCAGCAGGTCGTACAGCGCGCGCCGGCTGATGCCCAGCAGCCGTGCGGCCTGGGCGCGGTTGCCGCGGGCCGCGCGGAGCGCCTCGGCCAGGTAGCGGTGGCGCACGCGGCGGACGGCCGAGGCCAGGTCGAGCGGCGAGGCGGGCGCGGGAACCGGCTCCGGCGGTCCGGCGGCCAGCCGGATCTCGTCGGGAAGGTGGCACGGGAGGAGCTCGTCGCCGTCACCGGGAAGCGCCAGGATCACCGCGCGCTCCACGGTGTTCTCCAGCTCGCGGACGTTTCCGGGCCAGGCGTACGCCTCCATCGCCTCCAGCGCGCCGGCCGAGATGGAGTGGAAGGGGTGGTGCAGGGTGGGGCGCAGGGTGGCCAGGAAGTGCAGCGCCAGCGCAAGCACGTCCTCGCGGCGCTCGCGCAGCGGAGGGAGGGCGATCTCCACCACGCCCAGCCGGTAGTACAGGTCCGGGCGCAGGCGGCCGTCGCGCGTGGCGCGGCGCGGGTCGCAGCTGGTGGCGGCGATGAAGCGCACGTCCAGGGGGATGGCGCGGTGCCCGCCCAGCGGGCGCACCACGCGTTCCGAGAGCGCGCGCAGGAGCTTGGCCTGGTGGTGGAGCGTGAGCCCGGTCACCTCGTCCAGCAGCATGGTGCCGCCCTGCGCCGCCTCGAACCAGCCGCGCCGGGCCTGCTTCGCGCCGGTGAAGGCGCCCGCCTCGCATCCGAACAGCTCGGCCTCGAGCAGGTCGTCGGGGATGGCGGCGCAGTTCACCGCCACGAAGGGGCCGGAGGCCCGGGGAGACGACTCGTGGATGGATTGCGCCACCACCTCCTTGCCGGTGCCACTCTCGCCCACCAGCAGCACCGTGGCAGGAACGCGCGCGACCCGCTCGCCGATCTCCCTCACCCGCCGGATCGACGGCGCGTTCCCCACCAGCCGGTCCCACCCGCGCGGCGGCACTTCGGGCGTGCCCGCACCCGTCTCCTCCGCGCCCACCTCCAACGTCGGCGGGCGCGCGGCCCCGGCGCGGTCCCGGGCTGCGCGTGCGGCGGGTCTGGGCATCTGCTCCCCTCCGGGGAGAGCACCCGTTGGGCTCCAGGTCCGGCGATAGCCGGCGAGAGGCCACGGCGAGAATCTGGGCCGCGATCGATGGGAAAGGCGGGAAGAGACCAGCCGGCGGCCACGGACGCCCATCGGGCGCATCAAGGCCCATATAAGTGTAATCCGGCGGTAAAGGTCAAGGAATCGTTTGGCGGTAAACGGTCGCCGGGAAAAGAGGTGATCAGAGCGTGCGCGCTAATCTGCCCTCATGAAACGGTCCGGAGCGTTTGCCGAACCAAACAGGGGATTGTCACACGTGTCTCATAACAAGCTTTCCCGGGCTCCGTGGTAGTTCCAGGATCGGGATCATCCGTCCACGGAGAGTCGCGGTAGACACGTATTGTCCGGCAACCGGAAAGCGGCGGGATGGAGTAATGGCTGGATGGATGCCTTTCCAGGTGGTGTGCTCGTGGAACCGCTTCTCGCCGCCCGCCCACGAGCCGCCTTCCGCACCCACGACGGGGTTGCGGGTGCCGGAACTGGCCGAGTGGACGACCATGATGCAGGAGGAGTTCGGCCGCCGCTTCAAGAACAGCCCGATCAAGCGCACCAGGCCCTGCGCAACGTGGCCGTCGCGCTCGGCAACTGGGGCGCGCCCGAGGGCCGTCCCGGCGTAGTATAGGCCCGCAACGTTCGACAGAGCTGGATTGGATAGGGCGGTGAGCTTCTCATGAGAGCAACATCGTCGGCGCAGGACATTCGATGCACCGAAACCGTGGTCCTCAGCGGTAATTCACCTGGTCTTTAGTACCCCGCCGCAACGTGGCGGGAACGCGCTTCCGAGCGACCAATCAGGTACTGGCATTCGCTGTCGCGACGGATGATTCATGGTTCATCGCGGATTTCGTTGCAGCAGGTCTCCTGCTCGCGCCGATCCGATCGACGAGTGGCTGCAGGTGGCGCTCGCGCTGAGTATCGAAAGGTTTTGGAGAGCCCCCCTCGCCCCGGCGGCCACTCACGGAAGGCCGGC
>DASSJS010000228.1:0-22141 GCA_035691085.1 Longimicrobium sp. | reverse complement strand
ATGCGAGTTGAGGGGAATCGATGCCGCTCCACAGGAATGGGGCGCGAGGAAAGCGCGGGCAAGCCTCGACCTGCCCGACCGCATCCCGCACCGCCGTGGACGCGCGCCACTTGGTCCTCCTCGCGAGGCTGCCACCGCGCTATTGAAGCCTCGCGCGGTTTGCGAGGCTTTTCGTAGTTTTTGCCGCGGCTTCAGCCGCCGGTGCGGTCAAGCATCGAGACCCAGGGGGATCGCGACAATCCCCCGCTCCCCTCGTCCTCCGGGTGATGCGGTCGCCGAACGCTACCCGCCGCTGACCGCGGGGACAATCACGATGGTGCTGTCCGCCTCCACTGCCGTCTGGAGCCCTTCCAGCCAGCGGACGTTGTCGCCGTCCACGAACACGTTCACGTGCCGGCGCAGCTCGCCGGTCTCGTCCACCACGCGGTCCACCACGCCGGCGTGGTGGACCGCCAGCGCGCCCAGCACGTCTTCGACGGTATCGCACCGTTCGTCCACCATCACCTCCAGGCTGCCGCCCGCATAGGGCCGCAGCGCGCCGGGCAGCGCGATCGTAATCGCCATCTTCCCTCCCTTCAGCTCGCGTCCGCGGCGATGGTGGCGGCCTTCACGCACACGATGGGCGGGAGCGCGTCGGCGATCTCGCGCCACGTGTCCCCATCGTCCGCGCTGCCGTAGAGCTTGCCGCCACGGGTGCCGAAGTAGATGCCCGCCGGGTCGCCCGCGTCGGCCGCCATCGCGTCGCGCAGCACGGTCTCGTACGCGCCCTCCTGCGGCAGGCCGTTCTCCAGCGCGTGCCACGATCCGCCGCCGTCGCGGGTGCGGTACACGCGCAGCTTCGCTTCCGGCACGCAGCGGAACTCGTCGCTCTCCAGCGGCACGATGTACACCGTCTCGGGGTCGCGCGGATGCACCTCCATCGCGAAGCCGAAGTCGCTGGGAACGCCGTTGGCGATGTCGTGCCAGCTGTCGCCCCAGTCGTCGCTGCGGTACAGGCCCCAGTGGTTCTGCAGGTACAGCCGCTCGGGGCGCGACGGATGGTTCACCACCTTGTGCACGCACTGCCCGAACTCGGGATACTTGTCCGGCAGGAACTGCGCGCGCACGCCCTGGTTGCGCGGGTGCCAGGTCTGGCCGCCGTCGTCCGTCCTGTAGAAGCCCGCGGTGGAGATGGCCACGCCCATCCGCCGCGGGTCCGCGGCGTCGAGCACGATGGTGTGCAGGCACAGCCCGCCGCCGCCTGGCATCCACCTGGGCCGGTGCTCGTGGTTCAGCAGCCCTTCGACGGGAGAGAACGTCTCGCCGCCGTCGTTCGACGAGAAGAGCGCCGCCGGCTCCACGCCGGCATAGACGACCTCATCATCCCCACGCCGGCCGGGCCGGAGCTGCCAGATGTTGGCCAGCGCCAGCCCCGTCTCTTCCGGAAAGCGCACGTTCTGCCGCTCGGGCGAGCTCCACGTCTCCCCAAAGTCGTCGCTGGCGCGCACCACGCTTCCCCAGTGGAAGCTCTGCGTCCCCGCCAGCATCCGCCGCCGCCCGCCGCGTGGGTCGAACGCCAGGGAGTAGACCGTTTCGCCGCGAAAGTGCGGCCCCTCCATCCGCCACTCCGCGCGGTCACCGGTGGACCAGAAGAGGAACGCGCCCTTCATCGTACCGACCATCAGCAGGGTGTCGCCGGGTGCGGGGGTGGATCGGTCGGGCGCCATCGGCAGCCTCCGTGGCCAGGGTGAGGGATTGTGTTCGCGGCCGGATGCGATGAACTTTCCGTGGCCGCGTCCAAACAGTCCTGCAGACGAGCGAACGCGCGGTGCGGAGGTGCTGGACCCCATTCTAGTGTTCACTTCCGAGAATTTCCAACTCTCGATCCGCAATTTCCCCTGTGTGCCCGCGCCGCCCGCCCGACGGCGCCACGGGGGCGAAGCTCCAGATCCAATGAAGGTGGCAGGAAGATGAGACGCACCATCCCCGGCGCCGTCGCGCTGGCCCTGTTCGCGGCCGCCGCCAGCGGCGCCGCCCTCGCCCCGCGCTGGGCGCCCCTCCACGCATCCCGCGCCGACGCCGCCCTCCCCGCCATCCGCCCGGCGGAATCTCCTTCCGTCCTCCCCGCGCGCACGGTCCTCAGAGCGGCGACGAAGCCGGCGCGGGTGGAGGCGCGGGCGCTGTGGGTCACGCGGATGGACTACGGCGATTCGACCACCATCAAGCAGGTGATGCGGGTGGCCAGCCGGGCCAACCTGAACATCGTCTACTTCCAGGTGAGCGGGCCGTGGGACGCGCGCTACCCGTCCGCGCTCAACCCGTGCTCGCCGCGGCTGTGCGGACGCCTCGGTGGCGTGCCCGCGTGGGACCCGCTGGAGGTGGCCGTGCGCGAGGCGCACGCGCACGGGCTGCAACTGCACGCGTGGATCAACGCGCTCAGCGGGTGGGAGTCGGAGACCTCCACCGTGTGCCGGGCGCTGGTGCCCAGCGTGCCCGGCCAGCCCAACCACGTGCTGGTCGACCACCCCGAGTGGGCGATGCACACCCAGCAGGGCCAGCCCCAGCGCTGCCCCAACGACACCGACTACGTGTGGCTGTCGCCCGCGTACGCCGGGGTGCGCACGCACCTGGCCCGCGTGGCCGCCGACGTGGTGCGGCGCTACGGGGTGGACGGCGTGCACCTGGACCGGGTGCGCTACCCCGAGCGCGAGTACGGGAACGACGCGGCCGCGCTCTCCGAGTTCGGCGGTGACCCGCGGGCGGACCCGGCGGGGTGGAACCGCTTCCGCGCCGGGCTGGTGAGCCGCCTCGTCCGCGAGGTGCACGACAGCATCCACGCGGTGCGCCCGGTGCCGCTCTCGGCGGCGGTGTGGCCGATCTACGACCGTGACCACTTCGGCTGGGCCAGCTCCAGCGGGGTGCGCAACTTCGCGCAGGACACCTGGGGGTGGGCGCGCGACGGCACGCTCGACGTGGCCGTGCCCATGACCTACTTCCGCGTGACCGACCCGGAGTGCACCTACCTGCCGCTGCGCCCCGGCGGCGACCCCAACCCCGACTGGCGGTGCATGATCCGCGACCAGGTGGGCGGGCTGCACGGCGCCGGCCGCCACCTGTACGCCGGCATCCAGGCCACCCTGCCGCGGGCCGAGATCGAGCGGCAGATCCGCATCGGCCGCGAGCTGGGCGCCGACGGGTTCTCGTTCTACTTCTACAGCATGTTCGCCGAGACGGGGCTGTACAGCTACCTGGCCGACGGCCCCTTCCGCGAGCCCGCCCAGGTGCCGCCGATGGACTGGCTGCGGTGACGGCCGAGGGTCCGGAACAGCAATTCAAAAGCAGTTGCAGGTCATCGCCTCGAGATTTCGGCCATGAACATCCCGCTGAACCACCGGGAGATGGAACCGGCGCGCGTCCCCGGTCTTCGCGAGCACGAGCCAAAGCGTCTCGCCGCGTAAACCTGGCTCGGCAAAACGGTTGACCCGGCCGCCGGAAGCCGGTACGATTCATTTCCCTCCGTTTGTTTTCGCAGGTTCGCAGGCCGGTTCCCCGATCATCCATCCGGAGCTTCGTTGATGCCCTCCTCCGCCGTGGCCGCCGCGCCGCCCACTCCCACGCCGTCCGACGCGTCTACCTCCGTGCGCGCGGTGATCGCCGCCGAGCTGGGGCTGGAGAGCCCCGTTGACCCGAACCACCCCGACGAGCCGCCGCGCGACCTGATCGGCCTGGCGCTCTCGGGGGGCGGGATCCGCAGCGCCACCTTCAACCTGGGGCTGCTGCAGGGGCTGCAGGAGCTGCGGCTGCTGCGCTCCTTCGATTACCTGTCCACCGTCTCGGGCGGCGGCTACGTGGGCGCCTTCTGGACCGCGTGGCGCCACCGCGCCGACGGGCGCGAAGGCCAGCTCCCCACCGAGATCCCGGCCGGCGAGGCCGAGCCGCGGCAGATCCGCCACCTCCGCGAGTTCAGCAACTTCCTGGCGCCGCGGCTGGGGCTGTTCAGCTACGACACCGGGCGGATGCTGGTGACCGCGCTCAGCTCCATGCTCCCCTCGCTGCTTGCGGCGCTCTCGGTGCTCACGGTGGTGATCCTGCTGTGGGTGGGCGCGGCCTCGCTCCTCCTGTCGCCCCAGGTGGGGGTGTTCAGCCTGCCGATCATCGTGGCCATCACCACGGCGGCGCTGGTGGGCTTCGAGGTGGCGTGGCACCAGCGCCGCGAGCCCGCCGACGGCTCGGCCTACATCGCCGCCGCGCTGGCGGGGCTGGGGTGGACGGCGCTGGCCTGGTACCTGGTCTCGGCGGGGTGGTACGACCCGGCGTCGGTCAAGGCGGCGGGAATCGCGCGGCGGATGTCCGAGCAGCCCGTGTGGCAGGACTGGCACCACGTCCTTGCCCCCGCCGCGGCATGGGGTGCCGCGCTCACGCTGATGGCGGTTGGCCGCTGGCTCCTCTCCACACAACTCAATACGCCGTGGCAGCAGCGCTTCCATCGCTCGGCCGACCGGGTGCGCAGCCGCCTTCTCCTACTGGCCGGGGTCTGGACGGGGATGGCGCTGCTGTGGGCCTCGGGGATCGTGGTGGAATACCAGTACATCGGCCACAACATCAAGCTCGCGCCGGAGCTGGGCGGGTTCACCGCCGTGCTGGCGGCGGCGTTCGCCAAGATCCATCACCTGTTCTCCAAGAAGAAGGACAGCGGCGGCAAGGTGATGGCGGTGCTGCGCCCCGTGCTGCCGCAGGTGCTGGCCTACGCCGTGGTCGGCATGATGGCGCTGGGGATGGTGTGCGTGATCGTGGCCGGCGGGCGCGACGGCGGCATCCTGGACTTCACCCCGTGGCACGCCGCGGCCGCCGCGGCGGTCGTCCTGGTGCTGGTCGCCTTCTTCATGGACCCCAACGAGGTGGGGCTGCACTCCTTCTACCGCGGCCGGCTGGTGCGCGCCTACCCGGGCGCCTCCAACGACAACCGCACCGGCCGCAACCGCGAGACCGAGGTGGTGGAGGGCGACGACGTGCGCCTGGGCGAGATGGGCGGCGGCTCGGCGCGCCCCTTCCACCTGGTGTGCTGCTCGGCCAACGACCTGGCCAGCGCCGACGCCATGGCGGGGCTGTACCGCGGCGCCACCAGCGCTGCCCTCTCCAACGCCGGCTACGCGGTGGACGGCACCTGGCGCGCGTGGGACAAAACGGACACGAAGAAGAATCCTACCCTCGGAACCGCGATCACCGCGTCGGCCGCGGCGTTCAACACGCTGATGGGGTCCAAGTCGGTGGAGCTGGGCCCGGGCGTGACCTTCGTGGCGGCGGCGCTCAACCTTCGCCTGGGCCAGTGGCTTCCGCACCCCGCGTCCACCGGGCGCAAGACGCGGATCGCGCCGGGGTGGCCCTTCCTGCTGGAGATGGCGGGGCAGGCCAGCGCCACCGGCAGCTACGTGCACCTGTCGGACGGCGGCCACTTCGAGAACCTGGCCGTGTACGAGCTGATCCGCCGCCGCTGCCGGGTGATCCTGGCGTCGGACTGCGGCGCCGACCCCAGCTCCGACTTCGACGACCTGGGGAACCTGGTCCGCCGCGCCCGCGAGGACTTCGGCGTGGAGATCCGGCTGGACACGCGGCCGCTGAAGCCCGACGAGCACGGCCTGTCGCGGCAGTACATGGTGGCGGGCGACATCCACTACCCCGGCGGCGACACCGGCGTGCTGCTGTACTTCAAGCCCGCGCTGGTGGGGAGCGAGCCGGCCGACGTGCAGCAGTACCGCCGCCGCAACGCCAGCTTCCCCCACGAGACCACCGGCGACCAGTTCTACGACGAGGCGCAGTGGGAGAGCTACCGCCGCCTGGGCTTCCACGCCTCCACCACCGCCTTCCGCGCCGTGCTCGACGGGCTGCGGCTGGAGGTGCGCCCGTCCCGCGCGGCGGGCGGAAAGCCGGCGGCCAGCACGGAGGACCTGCTGCGCCCCGCCTGGATGGAGGCGTTCGCGCGCGCCCGGCGCGAGTGGCAGCCCAAGCCCGTCGGCTTCGACGAGCGGCTGGCGCGCTTCGGCGACCGCGTGGCCGAGCTGGACGGGCAGCTGCGCCAGAGCGGGTGCGAGTTCCTGCTGCAGCAGGTGTACAAGGAGCTCGACGAGCTCGACCGGCGGAAGATCCCCTTCTCCGCGAAGATCGTGGGGCTGGCCGCCGATTCCGCGACGCCCGCGGCGCCGGCGGACGGCGGCGACGCCGGCGCGAAGCGGGGGGCCGGCCCGGGCAAACGCGTCAGCAGCCACACCCTGACGGTCACCGAGCAGAAGCCCGGCTCCCCCACCCCGGGCGAGCTGTCGGCGTCGCTGTACCTGATCCGGCGCGCGCTGCTGCTGATGCAGGAGGTGTTCGAGAGCGAGGGGCTGGCCCGCAACCACAGCCATCCGCTGTACCTGGGGCTGATGAACTGGTTCGCGCGGTGGGCCTACGCCCCCATCTTCCGGATGTGGTGGCCGCTGCTGAAGACGATGTATCCCGAGCCGTTCACCCGCTTCCTGGAGAAGCACTTCGCGCTGGTCTCCATCGACCGCTCGGCGCGCGAGGCGGCGGGCGGCGCGGGTGAGCAGGTGTTCACCTGGGTGGAGCGCAACGCGCAGGGGTTCGCGCGCACCTGCTGGCTGCTGGCGGGCGGGCAGGAGCCGGCCGACCGGGCGGTCATCTCGTACAACCTGCGGATGGTGTACCAGCATGACTGCCAATACCGCATCCAGGCGGCGCAGGTGATCGCCCAGGAGGCGGATGCCGCGCTGCTGTGGGACGGGGCCGACTTCTTCGTTCCGCCGGGGCTGTGGGGGATCGGGATCGGCAGCGACTTTCTTTCCACGCTACGCGACGCCGATCACAACGGGCTGCGGGGCGTGACCCACCTGGCCGTGCGCGTGCGCACCGACCCGGCCGGCGGCACCCCCGCGCGCAAGAAGTCGGCGGACGAGATGCAGCTGTACCGCAGCGCCGGCTTCTCGCACGCGCCGCTGGTGGGGAGCGACCTGATGGTGGACGGCACCCCGATCCCCATCGGCGCCGATTGGCTCGACGCCGGGGGCCACGAGACGCAGTGGATGGTGGCGACGGTCGGTTGATTCTGATCGAACCACGAAAATGCGACGAACCCGCCGGCAGCGTGCCGGCGGGTTCGTTGTTTTCGGGGAGTGCTGAGTGCTGAGTGCTGAGTGCTGAGTGCTGAGTGCTGGGTGCTGGGTGCTGGGTGCTGGGCGGGAGAGGCGGAGCCGCTACTTCCGGCGGAGCGCCGCCTTGCCGCCGGACGCGGCCCAGAGCGCGCGCTCCACGTCCACGGGCGTCCAGTCGTCGCCCAGGCGCGCGGCACGGTCGCGCAGCGCCTCGGCGTAGCGGGCGTACTCGCGCGGGGTGAAGGTGACCTGCCCCATCCCCGGCACCTGCGCCGCCACCAGCTCGTCGAAGAAAGGATAGACCCGCGGCGCCGCGGCGGACGCGACCCCCGACGCCGTCGCCGGCCCGACGCCGGCCAGCTTGGCGAGGATGGCGATCGGCTCGCTGGGGTGCGGCACCTTTGCCAGCGCGGCGGCGCTGGTCCGCTCCACCAGGGCGGCGTCGTTGCCGCGCACCAGCGCCAGGTTGCGCGCGCGCCACACGCCGCGGGCCATCTTCCACTCCGTGAGCTTCACCAGCTCGGCGTGCGTCACGTGCGGGTGCTCGCGCGCGGCGATCAGCCCGGGGAGCTCGCCGCGATACCAGCGGTCCAGCTCGGGGAGCCGCGCGACGCCCTGCGCCTCCACCACCTCATCGTACCTCTCCAGCGCCTCGCGCCACGGCTTGGGCGCGTCCTGCGTCCACAGGTTGCTCATTCGGTGCCCGTTTGGGGACGATGGATTCAGATCGGCGCACGAAGCTTGCGGGCGTGGTGAGTTGCCCGGTCTGGGCAGATCACAACCTTTGCGAGGAGATCCACACGATGCGCAAGCTGCTCGTGCTGTTCGGCGCTCTTGCCCTGTGCGCCACCCCTGCCGCCGCCCAGAGCGGCGGCCCATCGGCGCCCGTGGAGCCTGCCGCCAAGGTCGAGCGCGCCGCCCCGGCCCACACCCCGGCGCTGATCCCCAGCACCGACGAGGTGAAGTCGCAGGTCCGCGCGAGCGAGGAGACGCGCCAGTCGCACCGCTCGGCGATGGGCCAGCGCGACTGGCTCTACCTGGTCGCCGCCATCGCCGTCGGCATCATCATCGCCGCCGTCGTGCTGGGCTGACCTGGTACCCTGCCCGGCTCTTCGCGGCGGCGGCGCGCTCACCCGCGCCGCCGCCGCGCTGTTTCCGCGAACCAGCCGCCCGATGCGATCGGCCGGCCCAGTGCACGCCGCGGCGGTAGCCCCCACCCGGAGAATGGCGACGATACTGCTGTCACCATTCGCCGATATACCGCACCCACAGCCTCGCGCAGTTTGCGAGGCTTCGTGCCGTACCTGGCCGGCGGGTTCACCCGCTGGGAGCGAGCCTTCGAATTTCCAACCAGCCTCGCGCAGTTTGCGAGGCTTCTCGTCGTTGTTGCTGCGGCTTTAGCCGCCGGTGTGCGGGCTGTCCTCCCGCGCACCACCGCCTCTCGTGTCATCCTGAGCGCGGCCATGCATCACCGCGTCTCGCGACCAGGGCCGCAGCGCGAAGGATCTATGACCAACGGAGCGCTACCGCTGGTATAGCGCATCGACCGGCGGCAGATCCTTCGGCCTGGAAATGATTGTGCGGACGCCACTTGGGTGCGGCCGGCCTCAGGATGACAAGCCTTGGGAACGCTGCAAATCGCACTGCGGATCCGACCCTGCCCTCGTCTCCGGGACGCAGCGAATCACACTCCTGACCCATCATCACCCCCGCCTGCGGATCAGGCGGCGGCAGCGCCAGTCCAGGTAGTGCACCAGCAGCCAGAAGTGCCGGAAGGCCGGGTTGCGCGTCTGCCGGTGGTGGTAGCGGTAGTAGATCTGCTGGGCGATCACGGCCAGGCGGAACAGGCCGTACACCTCGTAGAAGGCCCAGTTGCCGGGCCGCAGCTTCATTCGGTCCAGGTAGAACTCCACCACCTCGTCGCGGCGCGGCATCCCCGGCAGGTGCGTGGGCTGGCGGCGCATGGCGCGCATCACCGGATCGTCGTCGGCCTGGACCCAGTAGGCCAGCGCGTTCCCCAGGTCCATCAGCGGGTCGCCCAGCGTGGCCATTTCCCAGTCCAGCACGCCCACCACCCGCGTGGGCTCGTCTTCCGCGAGCACCACGTTGTCCAGCCGCCAGTCGTTGTGGATCACGCAGGTGGCCACGTCCTCCGGGATGTGCTCGTGCAGCCAGGCGCGCACCCGGCCGAAGCGGGGGACGTTCCAGGTGCGCGCCTTCAGATAGCGCTCGCTCCATCCCTCGATCTGCCGGCGCGGGTAGCCGGGCCCCTTCCCCAGCGACTGCAGGCCGACGGCCGACGGATCGACCCGGTGCAGCTCCACCAGCTTCTCCATCACGTTCAGGCAGAGCCGCCGGTTCCCCGCCGCGTCCAGCCGCAGCCCCTCGGGCATCCGTGCGCGCGGGATCAGCCCGGGCACGCGCTCCATCACGTAGAACTCGGCGCCGATCACGGCCACGTCGCGGCAGAGCGCGACCATGGTGGGGACCACGGGATAGGCGGGCTTCAGCGCCTGCTGCACGTGAAACTCGCGCGCCATGTCGTGCGCGCCCTTCGCCTTGGTCCCCGCGGGCGGGCGGCGCAGCACGTAGTCGCGCGCGGGGTACTTCAGCCGATACGTCCAGTTGGATGCGCCGCCGGAGTACTGCGTCACCTCCGGCGTCCCGTCGAGCCCCGCGACCTGCGTCTTCAGCCACGCGTCCACCGCGGCCACGTCCAGCGCCTCGCCCGGGCGCACGCGCTCGTCCGCCGACGCCGCCACGTCACCCCTCCGCGCGTGGACGAGTCATGCTGCGTCGCATCCGCCCGTACTCCTTGCGGACGATGGCTCGGTAGGCACCGCGCGGCAGCAGCCGCTTCATCCGCCACGCGCGCACGCCCTGCGGATGTGGGAGCACGTAGAAATCCCCCGCCTCCACGCCACGGAAGATGCGGTCGATCACCTCATCGGCCGGCAGCGCGCCCCGTTCCAGCAGCCGGTCGACGGTGGCGCGGAGCGCGGGGTCGGCCGCGCGGACGTTCTCGTTCAGGTTGGTGCGGAAGAAGGAGGGGCAGACCACGCTCACGCGGATCCCGTCCGCCTCCAGCTCGTTCTGCAACGTTTCGGAAAGGGAGACCACGGCGGCCTTGGTGGCGTTGTAGCTGCTCATCAGCGGCACGTCCAGCAGCCCGGCCATCGAGGCCACGTTGATGAACTGCCCCCTGCGCTGGCGCTTGAAGACGGGCGTGAACACGCGGCAGCCACGCACCACGCCCAGCAGGTTGATGTCGATGATCCAGGCCCAGTCGTCCAGCGTCACGTCCTCGATGGCGCCCGCGCCGGCCACGCCCGCGTTGTTCACCACCACGTCCACCCCGCCCCACCGCGTCTCCAGCTCCGCCGCCACCGCGCGCAGATCCTCCTCGCGCCGCACGTCGCAGCGCAGGTAGAACGCCTCGCCGCCGAGGGACGCCACCGTCTCGGCCCCGCGCGCGTCGTTCACGTCGCCGATGCATACGCGGCAGCCGGCGCGGGCGTAGCGCTCGGCCAAGCCCCGCCCCAGCCCACTGGCGCCGCCGGTGATGAAGACGCGGCGGCTCACCGCTGCCTACCCTCGCCGCCGCGCCGGGCCAGCTCCGCGCGGGCGATCACCGCCAGGTGCACCTCGTCAGGGCCATCGGCGATGCGCAGCGACCGCGCCTGCGCGAAGAAGCCGGCGAGCGGCGTGTCATCGCCCGAAACACCCGCGCCGCCGTGCAGCTGGATGGCATCGTCCACCACGGACTGGAGAACGTTGGGCGCGACCACCTTGATGGTCGCGATCTCGGTCATCGCCGCCATCGCGCCCACCTGGTCCAGCTTCCACGCGGCGAACAGCGTGAGCAGCCGCGCCTGGTCGATGGCGATCCGCGCCCGGGCCACGCGCTCGCGGTTGCCGCCCAGGTCGATCAGCGGCTTGCCGAAGGCGGTGCGCGCCATCCCGCGATCGACCATCAGTTCCAGCGCCTTCTCCGCCGCGCCGATGCAGCGCATGCAGTGGTGGATGCGCCCCGGCCCCAGCCGCCCCTGCGCGATCTCGAACCCGCGCCCCGGCCCGGCGATGATGGCGGTGGCGGGGAGACGGACGTCGGTGAAGTGCACCTCGCCGTGCCCGCTCGGCGCGTCGTGGTCGCCATAGACGGGGAGCATGCGCTGGATCTGCACGCCGGGCGTGTCCATGGGCACCAGCACCATCGAGTGCTGCGCGTGACGTCCCGCGTCCGCGTCCGGCGTGCGGCCCATGAAGATGGCCACGCGGCAGCGCGGATGGCCGAGGCCCGTGGACCACCACTTCTTCCCGTTCAATACGACGCTGTCGCCGTCGACGATGGCCGTGGCCTCCATGTTGGTGGCGTCGGACGAGGCGACGTCGGGCTCCGTCATGCAGAACACCGAGCGGATCTCGCCGGCCAGCAGCGGCATCATCCACTGGTCCTTTTGTTCCTCGGACCCGTAGCGGTGCAGAACCTCCATGTTCCCCGTGTCGGGGGCGCTGCAGTTGAACACCTCGGGGGCGATCAGGCTGCGGCCCATCTCCTCGGCCACCGGCGCGTATTCCAGCGTGGTGAGCCCCGGCCCGTGCTCCGCGTCGGGGAGGAAGAGGTTCCACAGCCCTTCGCCGCGGGCGCGCGCCTTCAGCTCGTCCATCACCGGCGGCACGCGCCACTGCCGCCAGTCGCCGCCCGTCCCGCTCTCGCGCAGCTGCCGCGCGTACGTGGCCTCCGCGGGCGCCACGTGCGTGCGGATGAAATCGCGCACGCGGTCGCGGTACTCGCGCGATCGTGCGGATGGCTCGAAATCCATGGCGGGCACGGCGTGGAGGGACGGGATGAGATGCGCCGATCGGGGGAGCCGCTCAGGTATACGTCGCGCCCCACGGCGCGACAAGGCTTGAGCGGGGCTCATGCAGGATTTGGAGATGGTTCCTGCACTCCCAGCGACTCTCAGCAGCAATCACAGAGGGCCAGATGAGCAGAGGAACAGCGGCGAGCCCTCTGATGCTCTGGTCCTCTGGTCCTCTTGTCCTCTGGTGCTCTGGTCCTCTGGTGCTCTGGGTCCCCAATCAACGTCAGCTTCCCCGTGGAGACGAAGCCGCGGCGCGCGCATCGGCCAGGCAGTCGCCGGCGGAGACGCGCGGAACCCGAATTGCGGCACTGGAACGGCTGAAAGGAGATCCAGATGCGAAACGGCAGAACGCTGTGTTTCGCCCTCGCCGCCGCACTTGCCGCGTGCACCGAGGCGCGGACCGATGCGCGCGCGCAGGCGGCTGACACCCGCGCGGGCGCGCAGGAGGGTTGGCGCCAGGTGGAGGCCGCGCTCGGGCGGCCGGGCGCGCCGCAGCCGTACGGCGTGATGCGCTTCTCGTTTCCCCGCACCGACCTGCGCGTGACGGTGGACGGGGTGCAGATCCGCCCCGCGCTGGCGCTGGGGTCGTGGCTGGCGTTCCAGCGCGTGCGTGCCGGCGGCGCGATGGTGATGGGCGACCTGGTGCTCGCCGAAGACGAAGTGGCGCCCGTGATGCTGCGCCTGCAGCAAGGCGGCGTGAGCCAGACGGCGCTGCACAACCACCTGCTGCGCGAAAGCCCGCGCGTGATGTACATGCACGTGGAAGCGCACGGCGACCCCGTCCGCATTGCCCGCGAGGTGCGCGCGGCGCTCGCGCTCACCCGCACCCCGCTCGACCCGCCGCCGGCTGCGCCCGCGCCCGCGCCGGCCATCGACCTCGACACCGCGGCGGTGGCGCGGGCGCTGGGGCATTCGGGGCGGGTGAACGGCGGCGTGTACCAGGTGAGCGTGTCACGCCCGATCCCGGTGCGCATGGGCGACCAGCTGGTTCCGCCGGCCATGGGCGTGGCCACGGCCATCAACTTCCAGCCCACCGGCGGCGGGCGCGCGGCCGTCACCGGTGACTTCGTGCTGGCGGACCACGAGGTGAACGCCGTGATCCGCGCGCTGCGCGCCGGCGGGATCGAGGTGACGGCGCTGCACTCGCACCTGCTGGGCGAGCAGCCGCGCCTGTACTTCATGCACTTCTGGGCCAACGACGACGCGGTGAAGCTGGCGCGCGGGCTGGGCACGGCGCTCAAGGCCATGGCCGTGCGCGGGTAGCGGCCGCGCGGAAGGAACTCCCCATCGCCCGGGCGGATACGAACCACCCCGGCGAAGAAACACGGCCGGATCGTTGACCCGGCACCCGGAGCCACGTAACCTGACCATGGCACACGGCCGGGTTTTTCGCCGCGCGCTTTCCCGCCTGAACCTTCCCACCGAACGGAGTAGGCCACAATGACCCTTCATCGCCGCCACCTCGCTCTCGGTCTCGTCACGCTGGCCGCCGTGCTCGGCGCCTGCGCGACCGTGCCGCCGCCACCTCCCCCGCCCCCGCCACCGCCCCCGCCGCCGATGGCTCCGCCCCCGCCTCCTCCGCCGATGGCGTCGATGGCCGGGGTGCCCCAGGCCGAGGCACAGGCGCAGCGCGGCCGGAGGGACACGGCCGGCTTCAACCGCGAGGGGTACCGGCTGATCGAGGAGAACGAGTTCGCCGACGTGGTGGGGCACCCGCTCAGCACCTTCGCGATCGACGTGGACGCGGCGAGCTACAGCAACGTGCGCAGGTTCCTGAGCGGCGGGACCCTTCCCCCGCGGGACGCGGTGCGGCTGGAGGAGCTGGTCAACTACTTCGACTACGACTATCCGGACCCCACCGGCGCCGACCCCTTTTCCATCACCACCGAGATGGCGCCCGCGCCGTGGAATCCCGCGCACCGGCTGGTGCACGTGGGTGTCCAGGGGAAGCGGATGAACACGCGCGACCTGCCGGCGAGCAACCTGGTGTTCCTGATCGACGTGTCGGGGTCGATGGAGGCGGCCAACAAGCTGCCGCTGGTGAAGCAGGCGTTCGGGCTGCTGCTGGAGCAGCTCCGGCCGCAGGACCGGGTGGCGATCGTCGTCTACGCCGGGGCGGCGGGCGTGGCGCTGGAGCCCACCTCGGGCGCCGACAAGCCCACCATCCGCGAGGCCATCGAGTCGCTGAGCCCCGGCGGCTCCACCGCGGGGGCGCAGGGGATTCGGCGTGCCTACCAGCTGGCGCGCGAGGGGTTCATCCAGGGCGGCAACAACCGGGTGATCCTGGCCACCGACGGCGACTTCAACGTGGGCGTGAGCAGCGACGCCGAGCTGGTGCAGCTGATCGAGCGGGAGCGGCAGAGCGGCGTGTTCCTGACCGTGCTGGGCTTTGGCACGGGGAACTACCAGGACGCCAAGATGGAGCAGCTGGCCGACAGGGGGAACGGCAACTTCGCCTACATCGACCAGCTTTCCGAGGCGCGCAAGGTGCTGGTGCGCGAGATGGGCGGCACGCTCTTCACCATCGCCAAGGACGTGAAGGTGCAGGTGGAGTTCAACCCCGCGCGGGTGAAGGCGTACCGGCTGATCGGCTACGAGAACCGCCTCCTGGCCGCCGAGGACTTCGCGGACGACGCCAAGGACGGCGGCGAGCTGGGCGCCGGCCACTCGGTGACCGCGCTCTACGAGATCATCCCCGCCGAGAGCAGCGAGCAGGTGCGCACCACCGGCCCGCTGCGCTACCAGACCACGCAGCCCCGCGCCGGCGGCAACGAGCTGATGACCGTCAGCCTGCGCTACAAGGCGCCCGACGGCGACGTGTCGCGCCTGGTGCAGCAGCCCGTGGTGGACCGCGGCGTGGCGCTGGCGCGCACCTCCGACAACTTCCGCTTCGCCGCCGCCGTGGCCGAGTGGGGGCTGCTGCTGCGCGATTCGAAGTTCAAGGCCAACGCCACCTGGCCCTCCGTAACCGAGCTCGCCCGCGGCGCGATGGGCGATGACCGCGGCGGCTACCGCGCCGAGTTCGTGCGCCTGGTGGCCCAGAGCCAGCGCCTGGCCGAAGCCCGCCGCGGCGAGGAGACGCCCCAGGCCGAGGGCAGCCACCGCCGCTGAGGCGACGGCCTCGTCCATCCGGTCGGTCAATAAAACGGAGGGGAGAGCGATGGTTCCCTCTCCCCTCCGTTCGTTTCGCCCGCACCACGAGCATTCTTGTTCTTGAACACGGAGGCCACGGAGGTACACGGAGGGCACGGAGGAACTTCATCGCGGTTCCTCCGTGCCCTCCGTGGTTCTCCGTGCCCTCCGTGTTCACCCAAATCGGTGCCGCGCCCGCCACGGGGCCGCGCAATCAGTCTCGCCGCCAGACGCGCGGGAATACGAGCCAGAAGAGGGCGAGGAACAGGAAGAGCCCGCCGGCGACCGCCAGGGCCGCGGCGGTGTCCCTCAGCACCATGTGGCTCACCAGGTACACGTCGGTGCAGATCCCCAGCGCCAGCGGGACCATGCTGGCCAGCAGGAACCGGGACGCCGTCGCCACGAAGCGGAACGACACCGACATCTTCTCGGCCTGGCGGTGCAGCGATGCGGGTGTCATCACCAGGCCCGCGGCCACGGCCACCGCCAGCGTGGCGCCCAGGTGCAGCGCCTGCTGGGCCTGCGAGAGCTTGTCGGTGAAGCCCTGGTTGAAGAACGCGATGAGCTGAAAGCCGAACAGCGCCTGGATGCCGGGGAGCACCATCCTGCACTCGTCCAGCACGTGCGACACGGCGTCCTTCGGTTCCAGCGGCTCGCGCCCGGTTCTCCCTGCGCTCAGGTCACCCATCTCGTGGCATCGCTCTGGAACGTTCCCGGCCGCGGCGAGTGCGGCCATCCACGAATGGGCATTTACCAGATCCGTGCCCTTCCGTTACAAACGGCCTTCTTCACCCGGCGGAAAGCCCCGCTCCCGCCGCCCCCGCGCAAGCCACACGAAGGTTCCGGCGACGGCTGCGAATCGACGGGCGTTGCGGGCCTCGATGAGGGCGTCGAAAAAGATTCGCGGGATGATGTCGAATCGCGGGAAGCTCGTTCGTCGCTCCTGTAGAAGCCGGGAACCGAGACCGGTCCGAAGCCGCCGGACCCCGGCCGCCAACCCAACACGGAGAGACCACGATGCCCGCCACCATGCCGACCCCAAGCGAGCGGAAGATCAATGCGATCCTGTGGACCGTCCAGGTGCTGCTCGCGCTGTTGTTCGTGTTCGCCGGCGGGATGAAGCTGGTGGCGCCGCCCGAGATGCTGAAGGGGCCCATCGACTTCCCGGTGCTCTTCCTCCGCTGCATCGGCGTGTGCGAGCTCGCGGGCGGCCTGGGGCTGATCCTCCCCGACCTGTTCCGCATCCGCACCGGCCTTACGCCGCTCGCCGCCGCCGGGCTCGTCATCATCATGATCGGCGCGACGGCGACCACGCTGTTCGGGGGGATGGGCGCGGGTGCGGCGGTCCCGGCCGTCGTTGGCATCCTTAGCGCGCTGGTGGCGTACGGCCGGTGGCGGCGGGTGCCGCTCCGCACGTCGGCGCGCCGGCGACTGGCGCTGCAGCCGGCCGCCTGATCGAACACGGCGCGACCTGCGCGGCGAACGCCCCGCCCCGGCTGGATGCCGGGGCGGGGCTCGTCATTGCACTGGATGATGTCGGCGCTCCAACCTCACCCACGGAGTCGTGCGTCTTGCCCCATCTTTCGCGTACTCCCATCGTTCGCCCGCCCACCCGCTTCATACGCCAGGTTTTCCGGAGCAGCTCGTAATGCGGATCCCGCTCTCCCTGTCACTTGCAGCCCTCTTCCTGCTCGCGGGTGCGTCCGCGTGCGCGCGGCCCGCGACAACGCCGCCGGCGCCGCAGGAGGCCGCGTACGCACGCACTCCCGGCGAAACGCTGCGGTACCGCAAACACTCGGAGTGGACCGTGTCCGACGGACTGGCGGGGATGCCGCGGTCCGAGAGCCGGTACCGGCGAGACTCGCGCTTCGCCATCACGTTCACCGGAGACGGGCTGGCACGCGCATGGTTCGAGTCGGTGCGGCTCGAGAGCTCGGGTGGGAGCGAGCCACGCACGGTGCAGGTCGCCGGCGACGGCGTGGCCGGGCTTCCTTTCGTGCTGTCGGTGGGGCCGCGGGGAAGCGACAGCGTGGTGAGCACGCCTGGCTTTCCATCGGATTGGCGCGGTCTGGAGAGCCAGTTCAACGGCTTCTTCCCGCGACTGCCGGGCGGGCCGCTCACGCCCGGCAGGGCATGGACCGACTCCGGGACGGACGAGGGTGGAGATACGGCCTTCGTCACCCGGAGCTCACGCTACATCGCCTACCGTGTAACCAGCACCGAACGAATCCGGGGCGCGGACGTGGTGGTGGTGCGGTACGACGGGACCTTCGAAAGCGAGGAACGGTGGCGAAAGCAGCCCACCGGGATCGGGCTCGATCCGTACCTCATGCCCGCGGTCGTGAGCCACACGCAAACCGAGGTACATGGAACGATCTACTTCGCGCCCCGTCCCGGGCGGATCATTCGCCACACGTGGACCAGCGAGACGTTCTTCAGCCGCCCATCCGGGCATGTCGAGTCGGCCGACCAGCAGACGAACGCTCGCGTGACCGTCGAGTTGATCTCCAGCCCGCGCGGGTAGCGCGGCGGCGGCGGCAATGAGGAACCCCGCGCCGGCGTGTGCCGGCGCGGGGTTCCGCTTCGTACGGCCTGATGTCACTGCCGCGCCAGGAACCCGAGCAGCGGGCCGGCCATGGAGCGGATGTCCTGCTCAGGTCGTAGTTGCCCAGCACCACCAGCGTCCAGTCGCCCACCATCTCCACGTCGGCGCCGATAACAAGCCGCGATGCTGCCGCCGAGCCGGTGGAGCCTCGCGCGGTTTGCGAGGCTTTTCGTCGTTGTTGCTGCGGCTTCAGCCGCCGGTCGGCGGGCTGACCAAGCGTTCTTTTCCGCGGCGGGCCGAACTCGTGGCCATTCAAAGCGATCCGAACACCACCCCCTTGTAGACCCATCCGCACGCCGTCACCGCATCCTGCACCGGCTTCTTGATCTCGCCGGTCTGGAAGCGATACCTGTATTGCTCCCCGATGCCGAGGTCCTCGGTGAAGCCATACGAAGCGCCGAACTCCACCGACGTGGACTGGCCCCTGAACGCGCTGGCCGCTAGCGACAGGGTGGGAATGCCCGCCCTCCACGAAACCTCGTACGCCAGATCCTGGGCCCGGACCTGCTTTTTGGCTTCATCCAGCTTCAGATAGATCCTGAAGACCTTGGAAAGGCCCGCCTTCGCGAAGATCTCGTACCAGCGGGCATCGACGATCTTCCACTCGGCGATCAGGTCCACGCCTTCAGGCCGGCCGTCCACGACGCTCCAGGGCGCGCTCGGCCGGTTGAGCGCCAGCAATCGCTCGATGACCTGCCGTGGCGGAAGGACCGGAGTGCCCGCTGCCGGGCGCCTGGTGGAGGTCAGGAAGTCAAACATCGGTTCGCCTTATCGGTGAATGGGCCCGCCGTAACGCCACCGGTGCGGCGGTGACGGCACTGCTCACGTGCAACGAGCAGCATCTCGCGTGTTTCGAGGAGGCCGGAGATGCCCTCACCACCGCCACCTCCCGCGCAGTATACATGCGGCACGCCGGCCGGCATACAGGCGGGCGCTGATGCAGCCGCCGCGGGTACCAGAAAAACCCGCCCCGGCTGGATGCCGGGGCGGGCGATTCCCTCAGCGCCGTCGCCCGCGGCGACGGCGCTTTCCTCATGTGCGATCCCTGCCGGGTGCGGCGAAGGCCGCTCCTAGCAGAAGTACGCGCCGCTCCATACGTCCACGTACTGCGAGGCGCCCTGCGTCGTGCCCAGGGCATCGGTGACGAGGAGGCCCAGGGTGTAGCCGTACCCGTAGTTGGTGTAGGCCGTCTGCGGGCCGTTGCCCCACGCCGCGCCGTTCACGTACCACTGGTAGCTGTACGGCGGGGTGCCTCCCGAGACGCTGGCGTAGGCCCAGCAGGTCTGGTTCGGCGGCGCCTGGAACGAGGCCGAGATGCCCACCGAGAGGGGCTGCGGAACGATCGACTGCACCTTGACGTTCTGCAGCACGATCGTGGGCGAGTTGCCGGTCGCCGTCTGCACCCACGCACCCTGGTTCACCATCTCGATGGTGTTCACCTGTCCGAGGTTGACCAGCCCGGTGATGGTGAGCACGTAGGTGTAGGCGTTGCCGCCCTGCACGTAGTAGGTGTTGCTCGACGTGTTGTTGGCCGAGAAGTTGGGGCTCCAGAACAGCCCCCACAACGAGTCGGCCTGGCCCCAGGACGAACCGCGGTTGGCGTAATAGCTCTCCGTCTGGCTGCGGTTGGGATAGGTGTAGGTGGCGCCCTTGTTGTAGAGTTGGGCGCTGGTAACCTTCACGCCGTTCACCTTGATGTCGAAGATGGTGCTGTTCCCCGCCGTGCTGCCGTAGTTGATGCGCGCGTCGAAGCTCAAACGGATGGTCCCATAGGATGGCATCGACACGTTCCACGACACCGACGAGCCGTTCGTGAGGTTCAGGCCGCTCGCGAGCGTCTCGGTCGAGCCCGCCGCCAGCATTCGCGCCCGCTCGGGAGTGCGGACGCCGACAGGGGTCCCGGCGTCCGAGCACGCCGCGATACTGGCCGCCAGGGCGAGCACGATCACGCGGGCTACCTTCGGGATTGCTGCGTTCATGGCATCCTCCGGGTTCGTGGGTAACCTGTCCCCCCGGGCGACCCTCGCCCCGTCGGGGGACGCACCTACTATAATCCGACATATTTTGGCAAGCAAATGTTTTATGAATCGGCGCACTGATCCCGCTCCTGGACGCGAGCATCCGTTTGCGGCCCGGGATTGACGTAGCCCCGGAACCGTGCTGCGAACTGAGAAAGCTCGTCTGAATGCCGATCGGGGAGGATCCACTCGCGGCACGTGCCTCGGATGGCCCTGCCGGCTTTCTCACCAACGTGTGCCTGATGATCAAAAATCAATTTCTCCGGGCAGCACACCTTGGGGCCTTAAGCTTCGCGAGATTTCAGGCCAGGATCACTTCAGATCGAAGTCCAGCGCCACCGGCAGGATCGCGCCGGCTTCACGTGCTGCGGTTTCTCGCGTGGGAGCCGCGCCCGTGACGCACCGGGGCCGCGGAGGCGCCGGGAGGAGAAACAGATTGACTTGCCGGGTGGGCGCGGCCTTTATGTAGACGTGGCTCGCGAAGCCTTGTTCGCGGAACCCTTCAACAGCGGGAGGTTGTGAATGCCAGCCAGGAACTGCGGCGTGCTCGTTGGTACCCTGCGCCACTCGGTCGCGGAGGAGCCCGTTCGATGATCATGCTCCCTCTGCTGTTCGCCGGCGTCGTGCTGGGCTCGCCGGTCTCCACGCCCGCCGCCGGCGTGTGCGACCAGATCAACGGCACCTATACCGGTTCCAGGATCGGCACGCTGGGCGGCAATCCCGCGCTGCTTGCCTTCGACCGCCTGGACCTCACGGCCGGCGCGGGCACGGGACGGCAAGTCCAGGTCGCCAACGAAACCGCGCCTTCGGGGGATCAGATCGATCTGGCCGTCATCTGTGCTCCCGTCGACGCGACGCATGCCATGCTGGTCGTGAAGGCCCGCCGCTCGGGCTCGGGTACGGACTTCAGCGACGCAGGGTCGGTCACGGTCACGGTGTACGACGGCGGCAGCCGGCTCGCGGTCGAAGGCAACACGCCGCCCCACTCCATGCCCGGCTGGCTCCTTCGAATCCCGCCGAATCCGTGAACACGAGCGGCGGCGCGCATTACGGTTGCGCGCCGCCACATCGTCCAGATCGAAGAGATTCTAGAACAAGTGAGCAACCCCGCCCCGGGACCTGCCCGGGGCGGGGTTGCTTACTTGGAGCTACACAAACGTGGGATGGGTCGAATACGATGGCGGCGATCAGGCGAGCGCGGGGAAGCGCGAGGGCGCCGTCTCGGAGACGATCTCGTACACCGCGTCGAAGACGGTCTCCGCGTTGGGCTTGGACCAGTAGTCGCCGTCGCGCCCGTAGGGTGCGCGGTGCGCCGCCGCCGCAAGGGTGCGCGGGGCCGCGTCCAGCCAGTGGAACCCGCCCTGCCGCTCCACCACCTCCTGCATCATGTACGCGGTGGCGCCGCCAGGCACGTCCTCGTCCAGGAAGAGCACCTTGCTGGTCTTCTGGATCGACCGCAGGATGCCGCCGTCCACGTCGAACGGCAGCAGCGACTGCACGTCGATCACCTCCGTGCTGATCCCCACCGCCTCCAGCGCCGCCGCGGCCTCCATGGCGATGGCGCAGCACGCGCCGTAGGTGACCACCGTGCAGTCCGTCCCCTCGCGCAGCACCTCCACCACCCCCAGCGGCAGGGTGAACGTGCCGATGTTGGCGGGAAGCCGCTCCTTCACGCGGTACCCGTTCAGCACCTCCACCACCACGGCCGGGTCGTCGGAGCGCAGGAGCGTGTTGTAGAAGCCCGCCGCCCGCGTCATGTCGCGCGGGACGAGGACGTGCATCCCCCGCAGCGCGCCCAGCATCATCGCCATCGGCGAGCCGGAGTGCCACACGCCCACCAGCCGGTGCCCGCGCGTGCGGATGATGACGGGCGCCTTCTGCCCGCCGGCCGTGCGGTAGCGCAGCGTCGCCAGGTCGTCGGAGAGGATCTGCAGGCCGTAGAGGAGGTAGTCCAGGTACTGGATCTCCGCGATCGGCCTCAGGCCGCGGAGCGCCATCCCGATCGCCTGCCCCATGATGGTGGCCTCGCGGATCCCCGTGTCGCCCACGCGCAGGGTGCCGTAGCGCGCCTGGAGGTCGACGAACCCCTGGTTCACGTCGCCCAGCCGCCCCACGTCCTCGCCGAACGCGATCACCCGCGGGTCGCGCTTGAGTGCCGCGTCGAAGCAGGCGTTGAGCACCTTGTAGCCGTCCACCTCGGCGGAGTCGGCCGTGTACTCGGGCGGCAGCGCGGGAACGCGCGTGGCGGCCTCGGCCGATTCGGAGACGAGGTGCGTGTGGTAGGCCTGTGCCATGCGCTCCTCCTGCTCGCGGCGCCAGCCCAGGAGGGGCTCCACGGCCCGCGTGCCCCGCGCGGCCACCAGGGCCCGGTGCGCCGCGACCGCCAGGTCGCGCCGG
>DASSJS010000227.1:0-8244 GCA_035691085.1 Longimicrobium sp. | reverse complement strand
CCCTCGGAACATCTCGACTCGTCACACAGCACCCGTCACTCAGCACCCAGCACCCACCAACCAGCACCCAGCACCCAGCACCCAGCACCCAGCACCCAGCACCCAGCACCCAGCACCCAGCACCTTCGGCACCGCACTTTCAACCTTCCCCGAACCCCATCGCCCCCGTGTCGTCCATCGAGCTGCATACGATCGACTACGTCATCCTGGCCCTCTACTTCGTGTTCGTGGTGGGGATCGGGGTGGCGCTCAAGCGCTACATGCGCTCGTCCACCGACTTCTTCCTGTCGGGCCGCTCGATCCCCGCGTGGGTGGCGGGGCTGGCGTTCCTGAGCGCCAACCTGGGCGCGCAGGAGGTGATCGGGATGGCGGCCTCGGGGGCCAAGTACGGGATCGCCACCAGCCACTTCTACTGGGTGGGCGCCATCCCGGCGATGGTGTTCGTGGGCGTGTTCATGATGCCGTTCTACTACGGCAGCCGCGCCCGCTCGGTCCCCGAGTACCTGCGGCTGCGCTTCGACGAGAAGACGCGCGGGCTGAACGCCGTGTCGTTCGCGGTGATGACGATCTTCTCGTCGGGGATCAGCATGTACGCCATGGGGCTGCTGCTGGGGGTGCTGCTGGGATGGAACTTTTCGTTCAGCGTGCTGGTGTCGGCGCTCATCGTGCTGGCGTACATCTCCCTGGGCGGGCTGACCAGCGCCATCTACAACGAGGTGCTGCAGTTCTTTTTGATCGTTGCCGGGTTCGTCCCCCTGGTGTACCTGGGGCTGCAGGACGTGGGCGGCTGGCACGGGCTGACGGAGCGGCTGGCGGTGACGTCCGCGCAGGCCGGGTTCGCCCCGGGCGCGTTCACGCACAGCTGGCGGTTCATGGGGAGCGCGGGCGCCAACCCGATGGGCGTGGAGTGGTTCGGGCTGGCGATGGGGCTGGGCTTCGTCCTTTCGTTCGGCTACTGGACCACCGACTTCCTGGTGGTCCAGCGCGCGATGGCGGCGGATTCGATGAGTGCCGCGCGGCGCACGCCGCTGATCGCCGCGTTCCCCAAGATGCTCTTTCCCGCGCTGGTGATCCTCCCCGGGATGATCGCGATCGCGCTGACCACGCAGGCCGGGAAGACCGGCTTCGCGCTTCCCGCCAAGGCCGACGGCTCGCTGAACTACGACCTGTCCATCCCCCTGATGCTGGGGCACTACTTTCCCCCCGGGCTGCTGGGGCTGGGGCTGACCGCGCTGATGGCCAGCTTCATGAGCGGGATGGCGGGGAACGTGACGGCGTTCAACACCGTGTGGACGTACGACATCTACCAGGCATACATCCGGAAGGGCGAGAGCGACGAGCACTACCTGTGGATGGGGCGGATGGCCACCATCGCCGGGATCGCGCTCTCGGTGGCCACGGCGTACGCGACCACGCAGTTCAACAACATCATGGACATGCTGCAGCTGGTGTTCGCATTCGTGAACGCCCCGCTGTTCGCAACGTTCCTCCTGGGGATGTTCTGGAAGCGCACCACGGGCCACGGCGCGTTCACCGGGCTGCTGTCGGGCACCCTGGCGGCGGCGGTGCACCACGGGCTCACGCTCCCGGCCGGGTCGAGCGTGGGGATCAAGGGCGGGTGGCTGGGGACGGTGGTGACCACCTATCCCAGCGAGATGGCGCAGAACTTCTGGACCGCCATCTGGGCGTGGAGCACCTGCTTCTTTGTGACGATCCTGGTGAGCATGGTGACGAAGCCGCGGCCGGATGACGAGCTGCGCGGGCTGGTGTACTCGCTGACCGAGAAGCCCGGGGACGAGGGCGAGCCGTGGTACCGGCGCCCGGGGCCGCTGGCCGTGGTGGTGCTGGCGATGACGCTGGTGCTGAACCTGATCTTCTTCTGACCCGAGGCGGAACTGATGAACCTGGACATCCGGCTCCCGCTCGGCGGGCTGTTCACGCTGCTGGGGCTGCTGCTGACCGGCTACGGGCTGGTCGCGGACCGCGCCATCTACGAGCGCTCGCTGGGGCACAACGTCAACCTGGGGTGGGGGATCGTGGTACTGCTGTTCGGCGTGATCTTCCTCTACCTGGGGCGCAAGGGGACCAGCTCCGTGGAGCCCGCGGCGAGCGAGCCCGGCGGGCGCGCCACCGAGGCCCGCGAGCACGCGCTGGGGCTGGAGGACGAGCGGCCGCGGCAGGGGCACTGAGCGCTTCGCCAGACGCGCCATCTGCGTCGACGGTCGATCTCACCCGGTGAGGCGCGGCGGGATGATTTCGGAGCGATCGCGGTGAGGTCGTAGGGGCGGCCGTGGGGACGCTCGTGGGGGAGTTTGCGAGTGAACTCGCGGCTACAACGGCACGCAGTCCGCCTTCGCGAACTTCAACGACGGGGACGAAGCGCGCATCGAGGTTCGTGCCGGTCTACGGAGACACAGCGGAGGGGAGCGGAGAACGGCGGTTCCTCTGTTCCCCGCCTTCGTTTCAATCATCGACATCTGCCGATCAGGACGGATGAACGGAAATGCTCGCAGAATCGGGGCGGCGGTCGGGCTCGCCGCGGCGGCGGTGACGGCGGATTCGCTGGGCGCTCAGAATGTTCTCTACCGCTCCGATGCGTTCACGGTGACGGGAACGTCGGTGCGGCAGGGGCGGTTCGAGGCGGTGGCGCTCTCGCGTGACTCCATCGTCTCCAGCTATCCGCGCTCGGGGCGCGAGATGCACTTCCGCTTCAGCCTGAACGGAGCGGACAACGAGTTCCGGCCCGGGACGGAGCACACGCTGTACATCCGCCCCGCCAACGGCCGGATCGTCTCGCCCGTGTACGTGTTCGGGCGCGAGCAGCCGCCCGTGGTGCCCACGCCCGAGACGTTCGCGACGAGCGAGGAGGGGCTGGCGCAGGTCACCATCCGGCTGGACCTGCGCCAGGTGCTGCGCAGCTTTGCCGCCACCGGCGCGTATGACCCGCCCGAGGGCGAGCCGATCCGGCGCGCGGACTTCCGCCACGTGTACGCCATCGGCGACGTGGAGCCGCTGCACTGGGAGGTGGAGGCGCTGCGCCCCGGCGGCCCCGCGGAGCCGACGGACCCGGACGGCGACGGGATCTACACGGTCACGCTCCCCATCGAGGCGCTGTACACGCGCCCCCGCGCGGCGGACGGGCGGGCGATCTGGGCGCGCCACGCCGACCTCTCCGCCTTTCCCCAGCTCCGTTCGCCGCAGCCGCTGCTGGACGCGCTGTACCAGATGTCGCTGGAGGAGCTGACGCAGCTGGTGCGGGAGGATGGCGGGCTCTCGGCCGGCGCCAAGTGGCCCGGCGTGTGGACGCGCGACGTGTCGTTCGCCTCGATCCTGGGGCTGGCGCTGGTGGCGCCCGACGCGGTGCGGAAGAGCCTGATGGCCAAGGTCGATTCGGCCGGGCGCATCATCCAGGACACGGGGACGGGCGGATCGTGGCCCAACAGCACGGATCGGATGGCTTGGGCGCTGGCCGCGTGGGAGCTGTACGCCGCCACCGGCGACCGCGACTGGCTGCGCACGTCGTACGACATCATCCGCCGCAGCGCCGAGGCCGACCAGCACGCCATCTTCGACCCCGCCACCGGGCTGGCGACGGGCGAGACCAGCTTCATGGACTGGCGGGAGCAATCGTACCCGCGCTGGATGGAGCCGCGCGACATCGCCCGCTCGCAGGCGGTGGGGACCAACGCGGTGCACTACGCCACGTACCGCATCCTGGCCGACATGGCGGCGGCGCTGGGCGAGCCGGGCGCGCAGTGGGCGCGCACGGCCGAGGGGCTGCGGAGCGCCATCAACACGAATCTCTGGCAGCCGCAAGCCGGCTACTACGCCACCTTCCGCTACGGCCGCGCCTTCCAGACGCTTGCGCCGCGGTCGGACGCGCTGGGCGAGGCGCTCAGCATCGTCTACGGCGCGGCCGACGCGGGCCGCGCCGCCCAGATCACCGCGAGCACGCCGCTGGTGGAGTTCGGCGCGCCCACGTTCTGGCCGTACATCCCCAACATGCGGCGCTACCACAACGGGGCGCTGTGGCCGTTCGTGAACGCGTTCTGGACGTGGGCGGCGGCGCAGTCGGGGAACACCGCGGCGGTGGAGCACGGGCTGGCGTCGGTCTATCGCCCGGCCGCCCTGTTCCTTACGAACAAGGAGAACATGGTGGCCGAGACGGGTCACTTCGACGGCACGGTGCTCAACTCCGACCGGCAGCTGTGGAGCGTGGCGGGGAACCTGGCCACCCAGTTCCGCGTGCTGTTCGGGATGCGGCTGATGCCGGATCGTCTCGTCTTCGCGCCGATGGTGCCGCCCGCGTACGCCGGCGAGCGGACGCTGAGCAACCTGCGCTACCGCGGCGCCGTGCTCACCGTCACCGTCCGCGGCTCGGGAGATGGCGTCGCGTCCGCGCGGCTGGACGGGCAGCCGGTGGCGCGCGCCGAGATCCCGGCCACGCTCACCGGCGAGCACCGGCTGGGGATCGAAATGAACGGACGCTGGCCCGCGGGGCGGATCAACCGGGTCCCCAACCGCTGGGCGCCCGAGACGCCGGTCGTCACGCTCCGCGGCGAATCGCTGGAGTGGGCGCCAGTGCCGGGCGCGGCGCGCTACGCCATCTACCGAAACGGCCGGCCATCCACGACCACGCAGGCGACGCGGCTGGCGGTGGAGCGCGCGGCGGAGGTGGCCGAGTACCAGGTGATGAGCGTGGATTCGGGCGGCGTGCAGAGCTTTCTGAGCGAGCCCGTGCGCGTGACGCCCGCGTCAGCGGTGACGCTCGCGCGCCCGGCCGGTGCGCCGCTGGAGCGCGAGCACGCGGGGTTCACCGGCGCGGGCTACGTCCGCCTGACGCGCGAGGCGAACACGCGTGTGGACGTGCCGGTGCGCGTTGGGTGCGCCGGCGTGTACGACGTGGACGCGCGCTACGCCAATGGGAGCGGCCCCATCAACACCGAGGCGAAAGCCGCCATCCGCACGCTTCTCGTCGACGGGAAGCCCGCGGGCGTGCTGGTGATGCCACACCGTGGCACCAACCTTTGGACGGACTGGGGCTACGGCACCACCGTCCGCGTGAATCTGACGCCCGGCGCGCACACGCTGACGCTGGCCTTCACCCCGCTGGACGAGAACATGGATGGGAAAATCAACACCGCGCTGCTCGACCACCTGCGTCTGACGCGGATCGGCGGATGCCGGTGAAGGCGATCTCCTGGACGGTATAAGTCGCGTTTGCACCAAAGAATGAACACGCCGATGGATCGATCGCCGCGAAGTTCGCCACAATGGAGGCAGCGCATTCCGCGGCGATTGATTCTTCAGGATGACGTGATTTTGTTCGATTGGCTGATTTCCACCACCCCTCTCCCCGCCGCTGACAGCCGTGCCGCTTCGATGATCTCGAGCGCGGCGATGGCATCCGCCGGATCGACCGGCGGCGGAGTGCCGTCGCGCAGGGCGGCGGCAATGCCGGCGTAGTAGGCGGGGTAGGCGCCGCGCTCGGTCTTCACCGTCGTCCACTCCTCCCCTGCCCCGACACGGCCCCAGCGCTCGGGCGGCTCGGCGCCCCAGTCGGCGCCGCCGGGGTGGCCGCCAGAGCGAAGGATGGCCTCCTGCACGTCGAGCCCGTGCTTCACGTACGCCGCGCGGCTGCCGAGCACGCGGAACCGGCCGTTGTCGTCGGCCGATACCGAGCTCATCCACAGGTGCGAGCGGACGCCGGACACGTGGGCCAGCGCCACGAATGCATCGTCATCCACCCGCACGCCCGGCCGGCGGCGGTCCAGCTCGGCGTAGACGTGGGTGGCCGGGCCGAAGAGGACGAGCGCCTGGTCGATCAGGTGCGCGCCCAGGTCGTAGAGCACGCCGCCGGCTTCGGCGGGGTCGGCGTGCTCGCGCCAGCCTTGTTTCGGGGTCGGACGCCAGCGCTCGAAGCGGGATTCGAAGCGGTGCACGCTGCCCAGCACGCCTTCGTCGATCAACCGGCGGAGGGTGAGGAAGTCACCGTCCCACCGGCGGTTCTGGAATACGGAAAGGAGGAGGCCGCGCGCCTGCGCCGCCTCCACCAGCCGCCGCCCATCCTCCGCCGTGGCGGCGAGCGGCTTGTCGATGACGACGGGGAGCCCGGCCTCCAGCGCGGCCAGGCCGAGCGGCACGTGCGTGACGTTGGGCGTGGCGACCACGACGAGATCGATCTCCCCCGCCCGCTCCCAAAGCCGCTCTGCTGAATCGACCACCGTAACGCCGGGATGCCGCTCGCGCGCCCGTGCGGCGCGCTCTGCGTTCGCGGTGACGATGAACGCCAGCCGCATCCCCGGCGTGGTGGCGATCAGCGGCGCGTGGAAGGCGCTGCCCGCCAAGCCGTAGCCGATCAATCCGACGCGGATTTCCCGCCCTTGATCCATTCGTCCGTTCATCCGTCCCGGGCTTGGCTCGCGGTCGCAAAGCCGCGCTTCACGAGTAAGGCGCGCGGCGAGCGATGTACCGCGACACCCGCGCCACTCCGGCAGGACCGGGCGGGGCCACGCCAGTCACCCCTGGGGCTTCCTCGCGGCGTCTTCCTTCGGGGCCGCCTCCTGAAAGCCGCGGATCACGTTCCCCGCCACCGCCGGATCGGCCAAACGGAAGGAGTCGAGCACGCGCTCGCCAGCCACGCCGGTCCCGGCATCGCGGCGGCGGTCCATCACCATCACCATCCAGAGTTCGGGATTGCCCTGCCGGGCGATCGACATCTCCGCGATCCCGTACATCGTGAAATTCCGCTCCTTGTCTGGCGGCATGCTCACCGCCACGCGCATCCCCAGCCGGTCGTCACGCTGGATATCGCGAAGGTCGCCCAGCAGCGTGACATCACCCGAGGCCTGCATCATTCCAACCCGGGCAAGCTGGAGCATGGCGCGGCGGGTGGCCATCGAGGTGTCCGAGATTTCGGCCATGGCATAACGGACAACCACGACGAACGTGTTCTCACCCCCGAACAGGTACGTCCGGGTTCGATCCCCGTCCTCACGGCTGGACTCCGTCACCGCGGGCCGGCACTTGGCGGGAAGCACGATGTCGTACCCCTCGCCGTGGTACACGGGGAGCGGGCGCTGCGCGTGGGCGGGAGCCGCGGCGGCGGCCAGGACGAACGCGAGGGCGAGCTGGTTGCGCATTGTGGGCCTCTCTCGTGGAAGGAGGGTTCCGTCGGGCGCCACCGGATGGGCGCTGGTGGGGAATCGCTGCCGGATTGACGACTTATGAATTGGCGTGGATTTGCCGCCCAGAGCGTAGTGGCACCCCTCGCATGACGCGGACCGCGGTTATCCGCCTCCCTGCCCACCTACCCAAACCCTTCTCACAATGCAGGTTAGCGCGTTCCTGACGTGTATTGCGCAAGATTCGGCCATTCCTCGGAATGAGGCGGCTCCGTCCCACCTGCGCCCTCGCGGTCCCAGCTTCGGAGCCCTCCCTCAGTGTGGTCGGCATCGTCAAAGCGCGTTGGTTGATCGTATCTCGGCAATCGTCCCCTCCCATCCAACGTCACTCTCCGTGACCGGCTCCCACATCTCCCCGAGATCCGCCCCGTGCGGAAGGCGCTGCAACATGCGGCGGGGCAACTGCTTCCGGCATTTGTCGCAGCTAGTTGGATGTCGTGTAACAAAATGAACGTAAGGCCAACAATAAGGACGACGTATACACGTGGAGGGGCCTTATGCAGTGTCACGCGACCGTGCACGTCCGATTGGCCTCAGCCGGGCAAGGACGCCCCGAGACGCGGAACAAAGGCTGAAAACTCAAGGTATTAAGCCAATACTACTATGCGGAGCGGCACCGGAGGCGGTGCACGCCGCCGAGCCTCGGAGGCTTGTGGTGCGGGCATGGACGGTGCATTATTGTTAGCAAGGCTTCCAATTCACGAGGGAGACGTTCCGCGGCGGACCCGGTGGTTGCCTGGGGAGGGGTTCCGCCAGCGCGCAACAGAGACGGAGGAGCACGATGGATCGGCAGCTTCGTAGACCGGCCCGGGAGGCACAGCGGATTCGCCCGGTTTCGCCCGGCGGGCGATCGGACGGACGCACGTTCGAGCCGCGCGGCCGCATTCCGGCCGAGCGCGGCCCCGCGGCGCAGGACCTGGTGGGCGTGATGTTCAACACACCCAAGGAGCTGCGGCACGTGGCCGAGCAGCACTTCGGCGAGCAGTTCGTGCGTACCGAGGTGCTGGAGAGCCGCCCGCTTTGCACCGTGATCACGCTGCGCCCCGATTCGGTGGGGCCG